>NZ_DURI01000049.1 GCF_012837295.1 Corynebacterium sp.
GCGGCCAGCGTCTTCGGGTCGGTCTCGTCGCCGGAGATGATCTCCAGCAGCTGCATCTTGTCCACCGGGGAGAAGAAGTGCAGGCCGATGAAGTCGCCCGTGCGCTCCACGTGGGAGGCGAGCTCGGTGATCGGCAGGGTCGAGGTGTTCGAGCCCAGGATCGCCGTCTTCGGCACCGCGGCCTCGATCTCGGCGTGGACCTTGTGCTTCAGGTCGGTGTTCTCGAAAACCGCCTCGATGACCAGGTCGACGTCCGACAGGTCGTCGTAGGACTCCGTCGGGGTGATGCGGCCGAGCAGCTGCGCCGACTTCTCCTCGGTGGTGCGGCCGCGCTCCAGCGCCTTGGCCTCGAGCTTCTCCGAGTAGTTCTTGCCGCGCTCGGCGTTCTCCAGCGACACGTCCTTGAGCACGACGTCCATGCCGGCCTTCGCGCAGACGTAGGCGATGCCCGCGCCCATCATGCCGGCGCCGACGACGCCGACCTTCTTGAACTCGGTCTTCGGGAACGGGGTGCCGTCCTCCTGCAGCGGGCGGGAGCCGCCGCCGTTGCAGTGGTTCAGGTCGAAGAAGAACGCCTGCATCATGTTCTTCGACTGCGAGCCGGTGACCAGCTCGGTGAAGTAGCGCGACTCGATGGTCAGCGCCGTGTCGACGTCGACCTGCGCGCCCTCGACCGCGGCCTGCATGGCGCGGCGCGGGGCCAGCATCGGCGAGCCCTTGAGCTGCTTGGTCAGGTTCGCCGGGAAGGACGGCAGGTTCGCCGCGAAGCGCGGGTTCTTCGGGTCGCCGCCCGGGATCTTGAAGCCCTTGACGTCCCACGGCTGCTCGGCGACGGCGTCGTCGGACAGCAGCCACGCGCGGGCGCGGTCGAGGAGCTCTTCGGGGGCGACGACCTCGTCGACCAGGCCGGTCTTGAGGGCCTTCTCCGGGTTCATCTGCGCACCGGTGAGGATGACCTTCATCAGCGCGTCCTGGATGCCGATCATGCGGACGACGCGGGTGATGCCGCCGCCGCCCGGCAGCAGGCCGAGCGTGACCTCGGGCAGGCCGATCTTCGAGCCGCGGGCGTCCGCGGCGACGCGGTGGTTCGCGGCCAGCGCGACCTCGAGGCCGCCGCCGAGCGCGGCGCCGTTGATCGCCGCGACGACGGGCACCGGCAGCTTCTCGATGCGGCGCAGCGACTCCTTCATGTGCTGCACCATGTCGTACATCGACTGCGCGTCCTCGGGCCCGACCTGCGACATCTGCTTGATGTCGCCGCCGGCGAAGAACGTCTTCTTGGCCGAGGCCAGGATGATGCCCTTGATCCCCGCGGCGTCCGGGCCGTCGGCAAGCTCCTGTTCGAGCTTTTCGACGGTCGCGCGGATGTCGTCCTGGAACGTCTGGTTCATGGTGTTGACGGGCGCATTCGGGTCGTCCATCGTCAGCGTGACGATGCCGTCGTCGGCGCGGTCCCATCGGAACATGTTGTCGGTCATGTGGTGATCTCCCTTGATCCCTGTGGTCCTGGAATTCCTGTGTTCTGCTTCTCGTGTTCCGCTTATCGCGAAACCGAAAAAGGGGACCGGGCCTAGACCCGCTCGATGATGGTGGCCACGCCCATGCCGCCGCCGATGCACAGCGAGATCAGCGCGTAGCGGCCGCCGGTGCGGTGCAGCTCGTCGATGGCCGCGCCGGTGATCATGGCGCCGGTGGCGCCCAGCGGGTGGCCCATGGCGATGGCGCCGCCGTTGACGTTGAGCTTCTCGTCCGGGATGCCCAGCTTCTGCTGCGCGTGGAGGACGACGGCGGCGAAGGCCTCGTTGATCTCCCAGACGTCGATGTCGTCGACGCCGAGGCCGGCCTTGCCCAGGACCTCGCGGACGGCGGGCTCGATGCCGGTGAGCATGATCGTCGGCTCGACGCCGTTGACGGCGGTGGCGACGATGCGGGCGCGCGGGGTCAGGCCCATGTCGGCGCCGGCCTTCTCGGTGCCGACCAGGGTCAGGGCCGCGCCGTCGACGATGCCCGAGGAGTTGCCCGGGTGGTGGAGGTGGTTGATCTGCTCGATCTGGGTGTACTTCTTCAGCGCGACGGCGTCGAAGCCGCCCATCTCGCCCATCTGGGCGAAGGAGGGGCGCAGGCCGCCGAGCGACTCGACGGTGGTGCCCGGGCGGACGGTCTCGTCGTGGTCGAGGATGGTCAGGCCGTTCTGGTCGACGACCGGGACGACGGAATCCTTGAAACGGCCCTCGTCCCACGCCTTCTTGGCGCGCTCGTGGGAGGTGACGGCGAGCTGGTCCAGCTGCTCGCGGGTGAAGCCGTCGAGGGAGGCGATGAGGTCGGCGGAGATGCCCTGGGGCACGAAGTCAGTGGCGAACGACGCCTGCGGGTCCATGGCCCACGCGCCGCCGTCGGACATCATGGGCACGCGCGACATCGACTCGACGCCGCCGGCGAGGACGAGCTCGTCCATGCCGGAGCGGACCTTGGCGGCGGCCATGTTGATGGCGGTCAGGCCGGAGGCGCAGAAACGGTTGATCTGGACGCCGCCGACGCGGTTGGGCAGGCCGGCCACCAGCGCGGCGGTGCGGGCGATGTCGGCGCCCTGGTCGCCGACGGGCGTGACGCAGCCGATGACCATGTCGTTGATGCGTTCTTCGTCGAGGCCGGGGTTGCGGCGGCGGATCTCCTCGACGAGTCCGACGAGCAGGTTGAGCGGGCGCACCTCGTGGAGGGAGCCGTCCTTCTTGCCCTTGCCTCGGGGGGTGCGGATGGCCTCGTAGATGAAGGCCTCGCCACCCGCGGGGATGATGGCATTGGTCATGGTGTGTCGTGTCCTCACATGTTGGCGAAGAGTGTCTCACGTCACTATAACGACATATCTGAAAATATCCACGGCTCTGACCAATTAACCGCGATTAACGCCGTTGCGGGTGCCCCCGTCGCCCCCACCGCGCTACTTCTTGCGCATCACCAGCACGAGGTTCGACACCGCCACCTCGCGCAGCACGGGCACCTTCGTCATCCACCACGCCCACCACGGGTGGTACCGGGGGAACGCGGCCAGCAGTTCCGCGTGGCCGGCCCGGTCCATCTCGCGGCCCCACGCCAGGCCCTCGGCGCAGCCGACCTCGAACAGGGACTCGCCGTAGTAGTTCTTGGGGCGCTTGCCGTGCTTCTTCTCGTACATGCGCCGGGCCCGGTCGCCGCCGAGATAGTGGGTCATGCCCATCTCGTGGCCGCCGAACGGCCCGTGCCACACGGTGTACGAGTAGACGACCAGCCCGCCGGGCGCCGTGACGCGCAGCATCTCGCGGCCCATGCGCCACGGCTCGGCGACGTGCTCGGCGACGTTCGACGAGTACGTCAGATCGAACGCCCCGTCGCGGAACGGCAGCTCCAGCCCCGAGCCGCGCACCGACGAATCGAGCCGGATCCCCGCCGCCGCCATCTCGCCGACGTCCGGCTCGCACGTGTAGTACTCCACGCCGCGCTGCTCGAACGCCTTCCCGAAGTACCCCGGCCCACCTCCGACGTCGAGGATCCGCGTCCCCGTCAGCGGAGAGGCCGTCCCGTTCCCGGCCTCTTCCTCGCTTGACGACGCCTCCGTGCCCCCATCGGCCGTCGTCAAGCCAGAGGACCCGGACCGGGGCACACCCGAACCGGCGGCGATGCCCTCCAAAAGGGCGACCGTGTCGGCGGCGAGGTGGCCGTAGAAACGGTCGGGATCCGTCTGCTCGTACTTGAAATCGTCGAGCAGCCCGAAGGAGCGGCGGAGGGTGCAATGGGAGCGCAATGCGGACAGCGCGGGCGGCGTGAAACTCACGCCCCCGACCCTATTCCACCGCCCGACCGTTCCGGGCCCGGCCGGGGAAATCGGCCCCGCACCGGGACTGCACCGGCGCGGCACCGGCCCGGCACCGGCCCGGGGCCGCGAAAACGGGGAACCCGGCATGCGCCGGAAGAGCGGGGATTATGGTTGCCCCCATGAAGGTTCTCCTGCTCTGCTGGCGCGACACCGGCCACCCCGAAGGCGGCGGCAGCGAGCGCTACCTCGAGCGGGTCGCCGAATACCTCGCGCGGGAGGGGCATCGCGTCGTGTTCCGCACCGCCGCCTACCCCGGCGCGCCGAAGAAGTCCGAGCGCGCCGGCGTGCGGTACTCCCGCGGCGGCGGCAACTTTTCCGTTTACGTCCGCGCGTGGTTCGCGATGCTCGCCGCCCGTGTGGGGCTCGGGCCGATCGCGCGGGCGCTCGGCGGGCGGCCCGACGTCGTCGTGGACACCCAGAACGGCATCCCCTTCTTCGCGTCCGTCGTCTCCGGTCGGCCGACGGTGGTGCTCACCCACCACT
The DNA here is from genome assembly GCF_012837295.1 of Corynebacterium sp. Taxonomy (GTDB): domain Bacteria; phylum Actinomycetota; class Actinomycetes; order Mycobacteriales; family Mycobacteriaceae; genus Corynebacterium. The sequence continues at coordinate 4,334 of NZ_DURI01000049.1, forward strand.
GCCACCGGGAGCAGTGGCCCGTCGCCGGCAAACTGGTCGGCCGGTTCGGCTGGTTCGTCGAATCGACGCTGGCCCCCGCCGTGCAGCGGGGCTGCCGGTACATCACCGTGTCGCGCCCCAGCGCCGATGACCTGCGGGGGCTCGGAGTCGACGGCGACCGGATCTCCATCATCCGCAACGGCGTCGACCCCGTGCCCGAGGTCGCCATCGGCGCCGAAGACACCGCCGCCTTCGACCCGTGCGCCGTCGACGGTGGCCCGCGCCTGGTCACCCTGTCGCGCCTGGTGCCGCACAAGCAGATCGAGCACGCCATCGACGCCGTCGCCGCCCTCAACCCCACGTACCCGGAGGCGGTGCTCGACGTCGTCGGCTCCGGCTGGTGGAGCGATGAGCTGCTGGCGTACGCCCGGGCGCAGGGCATCGAGGACCGCGTCGTGTTCCACGGGCAGGTGTCCGAGGAGGAGAAGCACCTCATCCTCGCCCGCGCCTGCGTCCACGTCATGCCGTCGCGCAAGGAGGGGTGGGGCCTCGCCGTCATCGAGGCCGCCCAGCACGGCGTGCCCACCGTCGGGTACCGGTCGTCGGCGGGGCTGCGCGATTCCGTCGTCGACGGCGTGACCGGCCTGCTCGCCGATACGCCGGTCGGGCTCGTCGAGGCCGTGAAGTCCATCGTCGCCGAGCCGGACCTGCGGTCCTTCCTCGGCGCGGAGGCCAAGACGCGGGCCGAAACGTTCAGCTGGGACGCCACCGCGCGCGCCGTGGAGCAGGTGCTTCACGACGTCGCCGACCGCCCCTCCTGACCCGCCCATCCTGACCCGCCGCCGCTCGCGGCCCCTCCTTTCCTGGTCCGGCCCATCCTGACCCGCCGCCGCTCGCGGCCCCTCCTTTCCTGGTCCCGCGTGGCCGGCTCGCCTTCTCTCGGGCACACCTCAAACCAGAAAGACGTACAGCGGACAGAAAGACGTGGTTGACCAAGCTTTCTGTTCACTGGACGTCTATCTGCGGGGCGGCGGCGCCGTCGAGGGTCACTGCCCGGCGTGAATGGTGCGGGTGGTGTGGGGGCGGCGAGCGGCGAGGAGGTACTACTTGGTGCGGGCGGGGCAGCGGCGCCGGGTCGGAGCTGCTACCCGGCGTGGGGCAGCTGCCGTGACCGGGGGAGGAGGCCTCGCGCCGGTCCGGCCAGCGCCATCGCCGCCCACGCCAGCAAGGCGATCCACGCTGGGGTGCGGTCGGCGCGCTCGACCTGGGCGATCGCGCCCGGCACCCGGTGCAGAGTCAGGTGGGCGTCGGAGTAGACCACCTCGAGATGTTCGAGCACGAGGGCGGAGTCGCCGAATTCGCCCGGCGAGTTCTCCGCCAGCACCCATCCGACGCCGTTGTCGCGCAGCGTGGCGATGGCGGCCTCGACTCCGCGGGCCTCACCGGGGGCGGGCGTGGTTCCTGGCGCGGCCTCATCGGCTCCGGGCGCGGTGGCGCGGAGTGGATCGAGCAATGCGTTCTCCACCGTCGCGGCCGTCGAACCCTCGCCGCCGACGTTGACCCCGGACACCACCAGGTCGCCGGTGGCGAGAACGGGGGCGGGCAGCGTTTTCACCGCCGGATCGTAGGTCGGGCGGCCGTCGATGATCCGGTACGGCCCCGCGGGCAACATCGCAACGGCGGAATCGTCCATGGCGACCAGCCCGGACACCGCGTTCCACCCCGGCCACGGGGCCACCGGCTGCAACGGCGCTACGGCACGTGGCAGGTCGGGGACGGCGGCGATGACGACCACGACCGCGAACATCGTGGCCAGCCAACGACGGACGTCGGGAAGCTGACGGGCGATGGTTTCGGCGCCGGCTGCCGCGAGAATCACGTACCCAGGCACCGCGAATGCGATCCACTTCTGGGCGTCGCGGGCCAACCCCGCCCCGGGCACCGTCTCCAGCGCCCACGCCATGAGCGAAATGCCCGGCGGAGTGGCCAGCGCCGCGACGACGAGAACGGATGCGACGGCCAGAACGATGAGACGGCGACGGTCCGATACGGACATCTCCCGCGAATGGGAAGAAGGCGGGTGCGAAGCGGGTGCCTCGGCCATGGCTCGTTGGGCCGTGATCCTTCCCGCACCACGCGAACCCCAGGCCATCTTCGCGCCGACGACGAACAGCGCCAGCAGCGCGACGACGGCCAACGCGGCGGGACCGGTTTCGCGGGCGTCGGGCACGGCCTGGGCATTCCAGATGCCGCCCAATCCCGCGACCGCGCCGAGGGTGCCGACCCATCTCTCCGCACGTGCCGCGAACGCCCCGGCACCTGCGGGATCGGCGACGCCCGCGCCCGAGCCCAACGCAGTGGCGACCAGCCACGGCAGCGACACGACGAGGCCGGTCACCACCGCGACGCCGCGATCCCTCCACGTCCGCGCGGCGACGAGCGCCACGCCGATGCCGAGCAACGCCCCAGTCGGCGTCAGCCCCGCGAACGCCATCGCGGTCGCCCGCCACCACGGGGCTGCCGCTATCGAGGCCAGCGCAATCGCCGGCAACAACGCCATGGCCAGCACCAGCGACCACTGCCCCTGCAACAGGCGCTCGACGACGTACGGGTTCCACAGCAGCATGGTCACCGCCGCGATCTGCCCGACGACGCCGGCGCCGAGCACCCGCCGCACCAACTCCGCCGCCGCGATGCCGCCGACGGCCAACGCCCCGAGCATGAGCAACCGCATGACCATGCCCGCATCGGTGAAACCGCCGGACAACGCCAACAGCACATCCTGCGGAGCCGCGCGCGCGGCCGACTCACCGAGGCCCCACGCCGCATCGGTCAACGCCGGATGCGGCGGGACCACCATGTCCCGCAGCATCGGCATCCCCGGAAACGCGAAAGGCCACAGCACTGCCGCGACGAGCACGAACGTCCAACCGACGACGATCAACTGGCCGGCTCGTTGGGCCTTCCCCACGGGCCGCGCCGCCGCACTCCCGGCGTGAGTCCCCGCGCTTCTCCGCGCAGCCGCATCCGTCGCCTTCCCCTCGGCTGTCCCCACGGCATCGTCCACGGCGACGAGTCTATAGGGGCGCCCGGACGGGCGGACCGGATGGCGGGGGCATGGGCGTCGCAAAGCAAAAAACACCCGCCCACCGGCGAAAACCGGTGGGCGGGCGGAAACCCGTGGAGAAACCGCGGCCCGGACGGGCCCGGTACCGACTAGGAGCGGCGGTGCATGCGGATGCCGAGCAGAACCAGGATCAGGCCGATGATGCCCAGGACCCACGGCACGATCGTGCCGGCGATGGTCAGCGCGGACTTGGAGTCCTGCGCCTTGGCCATCTGGTTCTTCTTGGTCTCCTCGCTCCACTGGCCGGAGAAGTCGAGCGCGGTGCGGTTGCGCTCCTCCGCCTCCTTGGCGCGGCCTTCCTCGGTGACCATTTCCTCCGCCTCGGCGTCATCGCGGGCGTAGAACTGGTAGATCTCCTCGGTGCCGTTGACGATCATGCCGGTGGTCGGCTCGACGCGGACGGTACGCGTGGTGGTGTAGTAGCGGTCCATCTCGACCTCTTCGTCGCCCTCGAGGCCCCACTTCTCGGCGGGGAACGCCAGGCGCAGGGACGCCAGGGTCGACTCGTCGGCCGTGGTCAGCTCGCGGCCATCGCGGGTGGCGTGGGCGAGGGTGTTCTCGTAGAGGTTCTGCGGGGGAACCGTCATGGAGTACTTGTAGACCGTCTCGCCGTCCTGCTCCTCTTCCTCGATGAAGTCGATCTCGAAGAGGTCCAGGCCGATGGTGTCGTAGTACGGGTACGACTTCTTCTCGGCGTCGAACGGGAACTGGTACTGGATGCCCGGGCGGGTGAACTGCACCGGCTCATCCGCGCCCTCCTGGCCCGGGGCGGCGGCCGAGATCGAGGAGATCGGCTCGTCGACGGGGAACGCGTTGGTGCGGTTGAGGGTGATGCGGTCGACCGTCGCGTTGATCAGGTTGCGCGGCTCGTCGCGGTCCTCGCGCAGGATGACCGTGCCGGCCTCGAGGGTGACGCGCTCCTCGTCGGAGGGCTCCTCGGTGCGGACGTGGCGGGACGACTTCAGCGGCACATCGGCGATGAAGCAGTGGATCGGCAGGTCGGGGTTCTCGCCCTCGGCCTCGCAGCGCGGGTCGTCCTCGCGGGTCTCGACCGCCTCGCCCGACGCCAGGGCGCCCGAATCGAGCAACGAGCCTTCGCGGACTTCGGTTACGGTCGTGCTGACCGTGTCCAGCGGAATGACCTTCAGCCGGGGCACGAGGAAGGTCGGCAGCAGCACCGCGATGACGATCAGCGCGGCACCGATGATGATCATCAGGTGGGAGATGGTTCTTTTAGCCATGAGCAGTGATTTCCCTTACGTCTTACGGGTTTCTCGTGCAAAACCTAGCAGGTTCCGAAACGAAGGTACGACAAAATCAAATATTATCCTGGAATGACCGTCCGACAGAATCAGGCCATGGCCCCCGACCAGGCGGAATCCGCTTTCTCCGGCCAGCCGGGGCCGGAATTCCGGCCCGCGTTCCGTCCGGGCTTCCTGCCCGCTCTGGAGGGGCTGCGAGCGGTGGCGTCGTTGGGGATCATCGGCACGCACGTGGCGTTTCAGACGGGCCATGACGTCGGCGCGATGTGGGAGCGCATGCTCGGCCGTTTCGACTTCTTCGTGGCGGTGTTCTTCACCCTGTCGGGTTTCCTGTTGTGGCGCAGCCATCGGGCCGGGCAGGGCGGCGTCGTGTGGCGCCGCCGCCGCGACGGGGGCACGTCCGGCGAGCGCGGTTCGACGGCGTCGGGCTGGGCGAAGTACTACCGCAAGCGCGCGGCGCGCATTCTGCCGGCGTATTGGGTGCTGGTGGTGCTGGTGCTCATCGCGTTGCCGGTGGGGCAGGGCGCGAATCTGCGCACGTGGCTGACGAATCTGACGTTGACGCAGGTGTTCTTCGCCGACTCGCTGCACGGCGGCCTGACGCACTTGTGGTCGTTGTCGGTGGAGGTGGCGTTCTACGTCACGCTGCCGCTGTTCGCCATCGCGTTGCGCTGGCTCGACCCGATGCGGCGGCAGGGCGCGCGCATTCTGGCGCTGCTGGGCCTGTCGGCGCTGAGCTTCGGCTGGGTGTGGCTGCCGCTGCCGTACCCGGACGGGGTCAATCCGCACATTCAGCCGGCGGCGTACTTCTCGTGGTTCGCGGCGGGCATGATCCTGGCGGAGGTCGAGTCGCTGGCGGGTTCGGAGTCGGCGCGGGCCCGCCGCATCCTGGAGCAGGCGAAGCGGTTCGCGCGGCTGCGCTGGCTGTGGATCGGCGTCGCGGTCGGCGCGCTGTGGCTGGCGGCGTTCATGGGCCCGGAGGGCCTGGTCGAGCTGTCGAATTGGGAGTTCCTGCGCCGCACGTGGTGCGGGCTGGTCTTCGGTGCGGCGATCATCGGCCCGTGGGCGCTGGCGCCGGAGTCGCGGGTCCTGACCACCCCGGTCATGCAGGCGCTGGGCCGCTGGTCCTACGGCATTTTCCTGTGGCACATGGCGATGCTGTCGGTGGCGTTCCCGCTGCTGGGGGTCAGCATTTTCGACGGGCACATCGTCCTGGTCTGGCTGGTCACCGTCGCGCTGACGATCCCGATGGCCGCCGCGTCCTACGCGCTGGTGGAGGAACCCGCGCGCCGCTGGTTGGGCAGGGTTTGGGCGAACGACGCGAGGACGACGGCGCCGGTCGCCGCCAGCTGAAGCGGCCAGTCGAAGCCGGCGTAGTCCGCGCCGGGCCATGCGTCGCGGGCCAGGAGGATGCCGGCGATTCCCGCGAGGATTGCGGTCGCCGCGATTGCTTGACGACGAATCGTCTCCGCCCCGAAGCGCCTCACCAGATTCACGCCGACGACCGCGAGGACGGCCGCCACGGCGGCGCCGGGGAGCCCGGCGACGAGCCACGCGACGACGAATCCCGCGATGGCCGTGGTGTTGCGGTGCAGATCCGGGGCAGTGGTGGGATCAACCGAGGCGATGTCGGCGGCTGCGGAGGCGAGGGCGGGATCGGTGGGGCGGGGGCGTCGCCAAGCAAAACCGATGACCACCGCGACCAGCGCGAACAACGCCGCCAACGCGCCGCCGGCGATGATGCCCGTGCGCCACGTCGCGGCGGCGGGGAAATCGATGGTGAACGTGCCCGACGCCCCCGCCGGGATCAGCCAACCCTGCTGCCAGCCGTTGACCGTGACGGGCTCGAGCTCGCGGCCGTCGAGGTCGGCGACCTGGCCGGGGTTGACGGAAACCGGGCGGTAGAGGATGCGGTCGGCGTCGGCCGCGGCGATGGTGCCGGAGCCGATGGCGGTGGCGGCGTCGGAGCCTGAATCGGCGTCGGGGGCCGCGAAGTCGGCGACGACCTCGGGGGCCTGCTGCTCGCGCGTCGGGGCGGCGTAGGCGTCGCCGGTCAGGGAGACCCAGCGGGCGTGGGAATCGAGTTCGTGCATGCCCGGCTCGAGGTCCACGGCGTCGCCGCAGGCCACGGGCTCGCCGTCGAGCTCGGTCCACGAGTCGCGCAGGCCCGTGCGGCACGTGGCGGAGTCGACGGTGACGGTGATCGGCGCGGGCACGGTGAAGGCGCGGCGCATGCGGTCCTCCGCGATCTCCTGGCCGAAGGCCCAGCGCTGCACCAGGGGCGAGGCGTCCGGGACGACGGGCAGGCGGATGGGCGTGGCATCCTCGCCGGCGGCGTTCTCCAGCTCGAGCTCGGCCAGCGCGAAACCGGCCGGGGCATTGGTGGCGGTGATGCGGATGGTGCGGGCGGCTTCGGCCTCTTCGGCGTCGGTCCCATTGCCGTCGCCGCCGTCGGCGCCGGAGCTCGACCCGCCGCGCGGCAGCGGCATGGACATCGGTTCGCCGGGGGTCAGCCACTTCGACGTCGACGCGCCGCCCGCGCGGATCTGCACCTGGGCGGGGACGACCGCGGCGGTCAGCGTCAGGCGGCCGCCTTCGAGGGCCTCGTCGGGCACGATTTCCACCCACTCGGCCTGGCCGCCCGTGCCCGCGCGCGGCTCCCACCACGTCGTGGGATCGCCGTCGACCAGTGCATTGATGGAGTGCTCGGGGCGGGCGCCGCCGACGTTGTAGGGCTCCGCGGCCGACGACGACGCCTCCAGCGAGCCCCGGCCCGTGGCGGTCTGCGTCTGGGCGATGCCGGCGACGGGGTAGTCGGGGACCTCGTTGGTCACGCCGGTGTCCTCGTCGGGGTCGAGGATGCCGGAGACGGCGCCGCGGACCTCGCCGTAGTTGCGGCCGCGGCGCGTCGGGGTGTCGGTGACGGTGCCGGCGGCCTCCCCGTGGAGCATGCGGACGGGGGCGTCGCGGTCGATCTCGTCGAGGCGGGGGAGCACTTCCGGCCCGCCGGAGACCAGCGGCACCGAGGAGGACTCGACCATCCGCGGGGCCAGCGCATCGGCGCCGCCGTCGACGGCCCAGATGGTCACGGCCGCGTCGGGCTTGCCGGAGACGGCACCCTTCAGCGCGTCCTTGCCGCCGTGGGCGAACTCGGCGACGCGGGTCAGGCCCGGCGACTCCTGCAGCGTGGCGCGCAGATCGCTCAGGCTGGTGCCGCGGTTGAAGGGGCGCAGATCGGAGCGCACCAGGACGTAGCCGATGCCCTGGTTGCGCAGCGTCGCCGCGAGGGAGTCCACGCTCTCACCGCGGCCCAGCTGATCCTGCACGCCATCGAGGCCGCGGATCGCCTCCGGCGGCACCAGCGGCACCGCGTCGCGGACGACCCACGGCACGTCGGTCAGCGGCTGCAGCGGTTCATCGCGGGTGAAGCCCCAGTCCATGTCGGCGAAGGGCACCGACGGGGCGACCAGCGTGCGGGCGCCGCCGGCGTTCGCGTTGAGCCAGTCGGCGGCCTCCGTCCAATGCGACGGCACCTCCTCGTAGGCGCCGGTCGGGGCCAGGCGCGCGCTCCACGCCGGGGCGGTGGCGCCGGCGACGACGACGAGCACGAGCATCGCCACCACGGCCGAGCGGTGCTTCTCCGGGTGGAGCCACTTCTCGCGCAGCAGTTGCTTTTCGGCCTGCTCCGCCTCGTCGGTCTTCGCGTCGGCGCCGCCGTCGGACCCCTGCCCCGATCCGGACTTCCGCCCCGACCCCGGCCACGGCAGCAGCGCCGTCGCGTGGGCCACGCCGAGCATCAGCGGCAGGCGCAGCGCCGGATCCATCTTGTGCAGGTTCCTCAACGGGGCGAGCGGGCCGTCGAGAAGCGAACGCCCCCATTCGCCCAGCGGCGCGAAAGGATCCGTCCACGCCGCCATCGCGGCGAGCCCGACCAGCGCCATGAGCATCCAGCCGCGGCGGCCGGGCATCGAGCCCATGGCCAGGCCGACCAGACCGATCGCCGCGACGGCCATGGTGGCCAGGATGAGGACCGGCTCCGAGACCAGCGCATTGCCGCCGACGCGCTCCAGCGACACGAACGGCGCCCACGACGTCGCGCCGCGCAGCGCCTCGCCGAGGTTGAGCCAGCGCGTGGTCACGCCGGAGGACTCGATGTAGTCGGTGAACGGCGGCGAGTACGAGCCGAGCATGAGCAGCGGCACGATCCACCACATGCTCACCGCCGCGCAGGCGCCGAGCCAGCCGGCGAACATGGCCCACGCGCGCTTGCGGCGCGGACCCGAGAACCCGGCGAAGACGAGCACCAGCGCGGCGGGCACGCAGGCCGCGGCGGTGCCGACGGCGTTGACCGCGCCCGTGCACAGCACCGCCAGGCCGGACAGCAGGACGGCGCGGGCGGCGAACTTCCAGCCGACCGCGTCGGGCCGCCGGGCCACCGCCAGCAGCGGCAGCAGGATCCACGGCGCCAGCGCCACCGGCCATGCCTCCGACGAGATCGCGCCGAGGGTGGTCAGGATGCGCGGCGACAGCGCGTACAGCAGCGCGGCCAGAATCCGCGAGGGCCGGGTGCCGATGCCCGCGACCTCCGCCACCCGGTAAAAACCCGTGAACGCCAGGCACAACAGCAGCGACCACCACAGCCCCTGCGTCAGCCAATTCGCCCAGATCGCGTCGGGCAGCAGGTCGAACAGCGCGAAGAACGCGCCCTGCGGGAACAGGTACCCGTAGGCCTGGTTCTGCAGCTGGCCCAGCGGCATGACCTCGGACCACATGCTCAGAGACCGTTCGAGGAAGCCGGCCGGGTCCGCCGTCAGGTCATGTTTCGTGTCCGCGACCGTGCGGCCGGGGGCCTGGACGAAGGCCAGCAGACACAGCAATGCCCACCATCCGACCAAGGCGCGCGTGGGCGTGCGTTGATCGGTGGTGGGCATGGCGGGACGGTGGGCGTGCGACTAGCGCTCGCCGTACTCGACCCCGCCCATCAGGGCCTCGTCCGCGGAGACGGCCTGCGCCTCGGGGATCTCCGACTCCTGCGTGACCTGCGCGACGCCGAAGATGAGGGCACCGCCGAGGAGGGCGCCGACCAGGGCGCTGGCCAGGGCCGGGCCCAACGTGCGGCGCTGCTCCGACTCGGTCTCGTAGGGCATGTTTCACTCCTCGAATTAATGTTCCTGGGGAATGGACGCAACTGTAGACCATCCCGGGGGTCACGGGGAAGTTTCGGGGAAATCGGGGGAAGTTCCGGTTCGCCCCAGGTGGGGGAGCCTTCGTTGCCCGTTCGTTACCGGCCCGGGGGCTTTGCGACGGGCCGGCGTCCCCGTCATTCCGCGTGCGTCACTTCGGCGGCGGGACGATGAGCAC
>NZ_DURI01000369.1 GCF_012837295.1 Corynebacterium sp.
CCCAGCGCGCCCGCGCTCCCGCGCGCCGCGATGGATCGCGAGCGCCGCAGGTCGGCGTCGGAAAGCAAGGCGGTCATCGCCGCAACGAAGTCGTCGGCGCCGGTGTATCGGTGCCCGTTGATCCCGTCGACGACGACGCCCGCGAACGCCTCATCGGCGGGGCACACCACCGGCACGCCCGACGCCAGCGACTCCAGGCAGGTCAGGCCCTGCGTCTCGCTGCGCGACGACGTCAGGAACACGTCGCCCAGCCCGTAATACCGGGGTACCTCGTCGGTGGGCACCGCGCCCGTCATGTGCACGCGGTCGCCGACACCGAGCTTGCCGACGTGGTCGCGGACGTTCCCGGCATCCGGACCATCGCCCACGATGAGCCACTGCCACGGGACGTCCAGCCGCGCCAGCAACGCCAGCGACTCGCGGAGGTTCTTCTCCGCGGCGATGCGGCCGACGGTCAGGACCGTCGGGACGCCGGGGGAGAGGCCGACGGCGGCCGCGAGATCCCGGGAGGCGGAGCCGGACGTGGAATTGGGCGCGGGGCCGGCGGCGTCGGCAAGCACATCGGGGCGGAAACGCCCCAGGTCCACGCCCGTGCCGATGACGTCGACCGGGCACCCCACCCCATAGTCCCGCAGCACCGACGCCACCTTGCCCGTCGGCGCGATGATGCGGTCGGGGCGGTTCATCACGTGCCGCGTGCACGACCGCACCAGCGCCCGGCCGACGCGCTCGCTCGGGCAGAAATAGTGCGTGTAGTCGGCGTACAGCGTGTGGTACGTGTGCACGTGCGCGGCGCCGGTGCTCCGCGCGATGGCCCGCGCCCACAGGAACGCCGAAAACTCCGTGTGGCTGTGCACCACGTCCGGCGCCCACTCCGCGACGAGCCGCAGGACGCGCCGCCCGATCATCTGGCCAATCCGCGCGTGCGGGTACACCGCACCCGCGCTCACCGACGGCAACCGGTACACGTGGCCATCGAAGGACGTGCCGAGCCCCTTCCCGAACGTGAGCACCCGAACGTCGTGGCCCGCGTCGCGGAGGCCGTCCGCGAGGTCGACAATCGACCTGACCACGCCATTCACCGTCGGCGCGTAGCAGTCGGTGAGCATCAGGATGCGGCTTTTCGACCAGCCGGATCCGGCGGCGGCAATATGCATGCACCGATTGTGGGCCACCCGCGCCGCCCTGTCCTCGTGAGCGATCTTCACCGGAGCCGCAGGTGGGGGAGGGACTTCTCCCCGGGTGGAACGGGCACGGGACGCTTGCCGACGGTCAGTCCCGGATGTCGAAGTCCTCGATGGGCTTCGGTCCCGAGATCACGCGCCGCGTCACCTGCAGGATTCCGTCCTCGTTGGGGTCGACGCGCCACCGGACCAACGCCACGGTGCCGCCGACGATTTCCAGCGCCGTGATGTGCGACGGGTAGACGCAACTGCCGGCGTTGAAGTACGGCAAGTCACCGTCGCCCGGGAACTTCTCCCAGTGCGTGTGGCCGCAGATAAGCGCCACCCGGTTCTTGCGGATCCACTTGACGTAGTTGCGCTCCACCTTGTGCCGCTTGTACGAGTTCGCGACGGGGCTCGTCGGGCTGTGGAAGCCGAGCCTGTGCATGTACTTCCAGAAAACCCGCAACCAGAAGCGGTTGAAGCGCCACGCCTGGTCATTCGGCAGGTCCCCCTGGTGGCCGTGGACGAGCAGGAGTTCCTGGCCGGTGCCTCCCCTGCGGAACAGCACCGCCTCGACCGGCACGAGCCCATCGAAGAACTCCCTGTCCTCGCCGGTGCCGGGATGCTCGGTGCGCCACAGATGCTCGCGCACGAACCCCGGATTCTGGAGCATGACGTCGTGGTTGCCCCACATCCGGATCAACCTGCCGGCGCGGTGGAACTTGAGATGGCGCTCCCACACGGCCCGGTTGGCGCGGATGATGTGCTTGTAGTCGTACTCCCACAACTCGTCGCCGTCACCTGCCTCGACGTAGGTGAAGCCCTCGTTCCAGTAGTGGTCGAGCGCGGCGGTGTAGGAGTTCTTGTTCTTCAGGAATTCGTCCGACTTCGACCCGTCCCCGCGGTGGCAATCGCTCATGATGACGTACCGCGTCCCGTCATCGATGGGCTTGATGCGAGCACCTCGGTACGCCTCCGTGAGGCGCTGCATGGTCTTCAACGGGATCACTCCAAAAAGAATTCTGCTCTCCCAACCGAGCATAGAGCCGACCGGAGATGGCTTCACCGCAAAAGCTTCACGACGACGCCCCGCCCGGCCGGATGGCCGAAGCGGGGCGTCGGAAAGCGACTGGCGGCGCCTAGCAGTCGTAGTACATCTCGAACTCCTGCGGGGTCGGGCGCAGGCGGACCGGCTCGATCTCGTGGGTGTACTTGTAGTCGATGTACGTCTCGATGAGGTCCTCGGTGAACACGTCACCCTCGAGCAGGAACTCGTGGTCCTCGCGCAGCGCCTGCAGGGAGGCCTCCAGGGACGTCGGGGCGACCGGGATGTCGGCGGCCTCCTCCGGCGGCAGCTCGTACAGGTCCTTGTCCACCGGGGCGTGCGGCTCGATGCGGTTCTTGATGCCGTCCAGGCCGGCCATCAGCATCGCGGCGAAGCCCAGGTACGGGTTGCCCGACGGGTCCGGCGCACGGAACTCGACGCGCTTCGCCTTCGGGTTGGAGCCCGTGATCGGGATGCGCACCGCGGCGGAGCGGTTGCGCTGCGAGTACACCAGGTTGATCGGCGCCTCGAAGCCCTTCACCAGACGGTGGTACGAGTTCAGCGTCGGGTTCGTGAACGCCAGCACCGCGCCGGCATGCTCCAGGATGCCGCCGATGAAGTAGCGCGCCATGTCCGACAGGCCCGCGTAACCGGACTCGTCGTAGAACAGCGGCTCGCCGTCCTTCCAGAGCGACAGGTGGGCGTGCATGCCCGAACCGTTGTCGTCGGCAAGCGGCTTCGGCATGAACGTCGCCGACTTGCCGGCCCGCCACGCGGCGTTCTTGATGATGTACTTGAAGCTCTGCAGATCATCCGCCGCATGCAGCATCGAATTGAAGCGGTAGTTGATCTCCTGCTGGCCACCCGTGCCGACCTCATGGTGCTGGCGCTCCATGTGGAAACCGGAGTTCTCCAGAAGCTTGCACATCTCGTCGCGCAGGTCCTGGTAGTGGTCGTACGGCGCGACGGGGAAGTAGCCGCCCTTCATGCGGGTCTTGTAGCCCAGGTTCGGGGAGCCGTCCGGGTTCAGGTCCTCGCCGCGGTTCCACCAGCCCTCGACGGAATCGACCTCGTAGTAGGCGGCGTGCGCGTCCACGCGGAACTTCACCGAGTCGAAGAGGTAGAACTCCGCCTCCGCACCGACGAAGCACGTGTCCGCGATACCGGTGGACTCCATGTACTCCTCGGCCTTGCGCGCGATGTTGCGCGGGTCGCGGGAGAACGGCTCCAGGGTGAACGGGTCATGGACGAAGAACTTCACGTTCAGCGTCTTCGCCTTGCGGAACGGATCCAGGCGCGCGGTGGCCAGATCCGGCAGCAGGGTCATGTCGGACTCATCGATGGTGGTGAAGCCGCGAATCGACGAACCGTCGAACGCCAGGCCCTCCGCGATGGCATCCTCGTTGAACTCGGAGGCCGGGATGGTGAAGTGCTGCTCCGTGCCCGGGACGTCGGTGAATCGGATATCGACGAACTCGACGCCCTCCTCCTCGATGAATTTGGTGACTTCCTCGGGGGAGGTGAAGTTCATGTGGGGTCTCCTCGTCGTCGTAATTGTCGGAATCCAGCTTAACGAAAAGAACCAGCCCGGTGACATGCCTTACCCCGTGCGCCTCACCACACCCGAAGCCCCCTGTGAAGCCCCTTCACCCCGGCCCGGCACCGGAATCCGCGGGACGGCCCGCTAGACTCTGTGCCCATGGCCGAAAAGAGCAGTTGGCTCGAAGGACCGAAGGTCCCCGGGCAGTTCGACGACCCCGACAAGCTTTCCGACTACCCCGGACAGTCCCTCGGGCTGACCCCCGATGGCGTAGGTTCGCAGGTCACGCTCATGCGGCGTGTTGGCGGCATCCTCCTTGACTGGGGTTTCAGCATGCTGCTCACCGCCCTGGTGTACCCGTTCGTCGGCTCCGATCCGGAGCAGCTGGAGTACTACGGCGACCCGTTCATCGCCTGGCAGTCGTTCACGGCGACGTGGACCGCCATCATCTTCTTCATCGTGGGCACCGTGTCGGTGTGGCTGTTCGGCCGTACCCCCGGACAGGCGGTGCTGAAGATGGGCGTCGCCCGCGTCGATGTCCCCGGCGCCCGCGTGGGCCTGTGGCGCGCGGCCGTCCGTTCCTTCCTGACGCTGCTTCTGCTGCCGCCGGTCATCGTCGACTCCGACATGCGCGGCATGCACGACCGCGCTACCGGCACCGCCGTCATCCGCGGCTAGTTTCCGCCGGCGCCGCCGGCGCACGCGAAAGCCCCGCCC
>NZ_DURI01000370.1 GCF_012837295.1 Corynebacterium sp.
AACCGGAAGAGGTTGCGCAGGCATGACTTTCACCATCGAGATCGGGACTCCCGAGCCGGCCGCCGCGCGGGCGCTGCTGGAGTCCGTCGCAGGGGCGGACGGGGTCGAGCCCTTCGGCGAGGCGTTCGTCCGGGGCCTCGAGGACGAGGACGCCGGCCACCGGCACGTGCAGCTGCTTGACGACGGCGCACTGTGCGGATTGGCCGGCGTGGCCGACGATTCCGCCGAATTGGCGGTGTCACCGGACGTGCGGCGCCGTGGCGGGGGAAAGGCGATGCTCGACGCGGTCGACAGGCTCGTCGGAAAGCAACTTCCCGTGTGGGCGCACGGTGACGTGGCGGGTGCGGCCGAGCTGGCCGCCGCGACCGGCCGGAAGGTCGTGCGCGAACTGCTGCAGATGACCGCGGGCGGGGAGGCCATTGTGCAGCTGGCCGACGACGAGCCCGCGCCGCGGGGCATCCGGCTGGAGAACCTGCCGGCGGCGCGGGAACGCATGGGGGACGGCGCCGTCGACGAGGCCTGGCTGGCGGTCAACAACGAGGCGTTCGACTGGCACCCCGAACAGGGCGGATGGGATGCCGGGCGGCTGCGCCGGGCCCGCCGCGTGGAATGGTTCGACCCGGCGGGCGTGCTCTTCGCCGTCGACGCGGAATCGGGGGAGATCCTCGGATTCCACTGGACCAAATGGCACGGCGGCGGGGTCGGCGAGGTGTACGTCATCGGTCTGGCCGGGGCGGCGCGCGGGCGCGGGGTCGGCGGGTGGCTGACGCGCGCGGGAATGCGGCATCTCCGCGATCGCGGCGCGGATCGGGTAATCCTGTACGTGGAGGGGGACAACGAACCGGCCGTGCGGACGTACGAGCGAACCGGTTTCGACGTCACGCGGCGCGACGTCATGTACGGGGTGTGATCGACATCTCCGGGTAGGTGACGGAAGTACGTCTCGCGTTCACTTTTCGTTCATCTTTTGCACGGGATCCGGCAACCATCGGCCGATAGGTTTCCCAATCAGCGGAGTCCGACCGGACTTCGAAGGTTGTTATGGGGCGTGCTCTTCAACGGCACGGCCCGGACGAATCGAAAACGACAGCCCCGTCGGGCACTTGCCCGAAACCGAGAATTCTCCCGGAGGAACACCCGTGCTGAAGAACACCCGCCGCCGCGCCACCATCCTCGGCCTGACCGCCGTCGCCGGCCTGACCCTGTCCGCCTGCTCCGAGACCGGTTCCACCGGCGAGTCCCAGGTCGAGGGCCTCTCCGAGACCACCGGCGAGCTGCAGGGCGAGGGCGCCACCTCCCAGCAGCGCGCGATGGACCTGTTCGCGACCCTCTTCGAGTCCAACTCGCCGGGTTCGACCCTGTCCTACAACGCCACGGGCTCCGGCTCGGGCCAGTCGCAGTTCATCGCCAACACCGTCGCGTTCGCCGGCTCCGACTCGCCGCTGAAGGACGAACAGATCGCCGACGCCGCCGAGCGCTGCGGCGGCAACGACGCCTGGCACCTGCCCATGGTCATCGGCCCCGTCGCCATCGCCTACAACCTGGAGGGCGTCGATGTCTCCCTCACCCCGGCCCTGACCGCCCAGATCTTCGACGGCAAGATCACCAAGTGGAACGACCCGGCCATCGCCGAGGTCAACGAGGGCGTCGAGCTGCCCGACACCGACATCTCGGTCGTCTACCGCTCCGAGGAGTCGGGCACCACCGACAACTTCATGAAGTTCCTGACCTCGGCCGCCCCGGAGGACTGGGAGCACGAGGCCTCCAAGTCCTTCCCGACCGCCAACGGCCAGGGCGCCAACGGCTCCGCGGGCGTCGTCGACCAGGTCGCCCAGGTTCCGGGCGCCATCACCTACGTCGAGGCCGGCTTCGCCAAGGACAAGGACCTGGGCATCGCCAAGATGGACTTCGGCAACGGCCCGGTCGAGCTCAACGCCGACACCGTGGGCACCGCGCTCGACCAGGTCGAGTTCTCCGGCGAGGGCAACGACATGGTCGTCGACGCCGAGGCCCTGTTCGCCATGGACGCCGAGGGCGCCTACCCGCTGGTGCTGACGACCTACGAGATCGTCTGCTCCGCGGGCTACGACGAGACCACCCGCGACCTGGTCAAGAACTTCTTCAAGATCGTCCTGGAGGAGGGCCAGTCGCAGGAGCTCGAGGACCTCGGCTACATCCCGGTCCAGGGCGAGTTCAAGCAGAAGCTCGTCGACGCCGTCGACGCCATCCAGTAAGACGGTTCGACCGCGGTGAGCCGTGGCGCGCCCGGCACCCCGGGCCGCGTCGCCTCCCCGCACCACCTCATCTGCACCGCGGCCGACGGGCCCGATCCGCGCGATAACCGCGTGCGATCAGGGCCGTCGGCCAGTGGCACGTGATGGGGACCCGCAACACCAGGCTAACCCAGCTAAGGAAACACCAATGACTTCCTCCACCTCCGCGAAAGGGGATTCGGCGATGACCGAGCAGGACCAGGGGGCACACGACGCCTCCACCCTGTCGAACGCGCCGCGCCTCGGCGTGGACGGCGGCCCGGCCGGCGACGAGCCGGTCGTGACCAAGGGCGTCGTGCGCCCCGGCGACCGGATTTTCCGGACCCTGTCGGTCGGCGCCGCGTCCCTCGTCACCGCGTCGATCATCGCGATCGCAGTCTTCCTGATCCTCCGCGCCGTTCCGTCGATGCGGAACAACGAGGCGAACTTCTTCACCTACGACGAGCGGTGGAACCTCGCCGACACGTCGGCGATGTACTTCGGCATCCCGAATCTGTTCATGGTGACCGTCGCCGTGTCGGTGCTGGCGCTGATCATCGCGATGCCCATCGCCCTGGGCATCGCGATCTTCCTGACCAGCTACGCGCCGAAGAAGCTGGTCAAGCCGCTGGGTTACCTGGTGGACCTGCTCGCTGCGGTGCCGTCGATCGTTTACGGCCTGTGGGGCTTCATGGCCCTCGGCCCGTTCCTCGGCGGCTTCTACACGTGGGGGGCCGAGAACCTCTCGGGCATCTTCCTGTTCAGCACCTACGCCAACTCGCCGGCGTTCGAAACCGGCCGCAACCTCTTCACCGGTGGCGTGGTCCTGGCCATCATGATCCTGCCGGTCATCGCGGCGACCACCCGCGAGGTGTTCGTCCAGACCCCGCGCGGCCACATCGAAGCGTCCCTGGCGCTCGGCGCGACCCGCTGGGAGACCGTCAAGCTGGCCGTGCTGCCCTTCGGCAAGTCCGGCTACATCTCCGGTTCGATGCTGGGCCTGGGCCGCGCCCTCGGCGAGACGATGGCGCTGTACATGGTCATTTCCCCGTCGGACGCGTTCCGCGGTTCGTTCTTCGACGGCGGCACGACCTTCGCCACGGCCATCGCCAACGCGGCACCGGAGTTCAACGACGACCTGAAGGCGGGCGCGTACATGTCCGCCGGTCTGGTCCTGTTCTTCCTGACCTTCGTGGTCAACTCCGCCGCCCGAATCATCGCCAAGAAGTAGGGAGCAGACAATGGCCACCGACAATCAGGCGGTCCTGGACAAGGACCCCACCGCCAAGGTTTCCACGACCGATTCCGCGTTCACCCCGATCAAGGGTTCGCGCAAGGCGTCCGACAAGGTCGCGTCCTTCTTCATCTACGCGTGCATGGCGCTCGCGCTGGTTCCGCTGATCTGGGTGCTGTTCGAGGTGATCACCCGCGGCGCGCCGATGATCCTCTCCGCCGAGTGGTGGACGTCGTCGCAGCTCGGCGTCACCGTCGGCTCCCAGAGCGGCGGCGTCGCCCACGCCATCATCGGCACCATCGTGCAGGCGCTGGTGACCTCGCTGATCACCGTCCCGTTCGGCATCTTCGTCGCCATCTACCTGGTGGAGTACGCCGGCAACTCGCGCCTGGGCAAGATCACCACCTTCATGGTGGACATCCTCTCCGGCGTCCCGTCGATCGTCGCCTCGCTGTTCATCTACTCGATGTGGGTGGTCATGTTCGGCATGAGCCGCTCCGGCTTCGCGGTATCGCTGGCCCTGGTGCTACTGATGCTGCCGATCGTCGTCCGCAACACCGAGGAAATGCTCCGCGTCGTCCCCGCCGACCTGCGCGAGGCGTCCTACGCCCTGGGCGTGCCCAAGTGGAAGACGATCGCGAAGATCGTCCTGCCGACCGCGCTGTCCGGCATCGTCACCGGCATCATGCTCGCCGTCGCCCGCGTCATGGGCGAGTCGGCCCCGATGCTGATCCTGGTCGCGACGTCGCGAATCATCACCTGGAACCCGTTCGGCCAGTCGCAGTCCTCGCTGCCGCTGTTCATGCTCGACATGTACAAGGCCGGCAACACCGGCGCCGCGTTCGACAAGATGTGGGGCGCCGCGCTGACGCTGGTGCTCATCATCGCGCTGATCAACATCGTCGCGCGCGTCATCTCCGCCAAGTTCTCCGTCAAGCAGTAGCGGCCGCAGGCCCTTTTCAAGGAAAGAGACAACAAGTCATGGCCAAGCGCCTCGATCTCAACAACGTCGACATCTTCTACGGCGACTTCCACGCCGTGAAGGACGTCAACCTCCACGTCCCGCCGCGTTCCGTCACCGCCTTCATCGGCCCCTCCGGCTGCGGCAAGTCCACCGTGCTCCGCTCGCTCAACCGCATGCACGAGGTCATCCCCGGCGCGTACGTCAAGGGCGAGGTCCTCCTGGACGGCGAGAACATCTACGGCCCGAAGATCGACCCGGTGTCGGTCCGCAACACCATCGGCATGGTGTTCCAGCGCCCCAACCCGTTCCCGACCATGTCCATCGAGGACAACGTCGTCGCCGGCCTGAAGCTGTCCGGTGAGAAGAACAAGAAGAAGCTCAAGGAGGTCGCCGAGAAGTCCCTGCGTTCGGCGAACCTTTGGGACGAGGTCAAGGACCGCCTGGACAAGCCGGGTGGCGGTCTCTCCGGCGGCCAGCAGCAGCGCCTGTGCATCGCCCGCGCCATCGCGGTCGAGCCGGAGGTCCTGCTCATGGACGAGCCCTGTTCGGCCCTGGACCCCATTTCCACGCTGGCGATCGAGGACCTGATCCACGAGCTGAAGGAAGACTTCACCATCGTCATCGTCACGCACAACATGCAGCAGGCCGCGCGCGTCTCCGACCAGACCGCGTTCTACTCGCTCGAGGCGACCGGCAAGCCCGGCCAGCTCGTCGAGGTCGGCGCGACGAAGAAGATCTTCGAGAACCCGGACAAGAAGGAGACCGAGGACTACATCTCCGGTCGCTTCGGCTAAACCGCCTTTTCCGCTTCACGACGAACCCCGCACCCACCCGGAAGGGTGGGGAGCGGGGTTTTCGCGCGGGAGCCCGAGCAGGGATAGAGCGCAGCGGGCAAACACCGGAACGGGGACCACGAAGAACCCGCCCTGGGCCTGCATGGCGTGGGGCGGGTTCGGCTACGTCTGGTTCGGCTGCGTACGAGCGGGAGACGACTCAGGAGTTGAAGTGGCGTGCCATGTCGCTCAACCGTTTGGTGATCGCGGCGCGGCGGTCCTCGGAGTCGAGTTCGCGCAGGTAGTCCTCCTGCTTGTAGCCGGTGGCCAGGTAGACGATGCGGGCGGCGACGGCCACGGCGTGGTCGGCGTAGCGCTCGAAGTAGCGGCTCAGCAGGGTCACGTCGACCGTCGCGGCCGGCGAATGCGGCCAGTCGTCGGTGGTGGTGAGGGTGAACAGGTGGCTGTGGATGTCGTCGATGGCGTCGTCGTCGTCGCTGACCTTCAGGGCGCTGGCGACGTCGTAGTCGATCAGGACCTGACGGGTGTCGTGGGTGATCTTGTCGGCGACGGAGGCCATCTCGCGGAAGTAGCCCTCGATCTCCTCGGGCAGGGCCTTTTCGGGGTGGCGACGGCGGGCGGTGTTGGCGATGTGGACCGACAGGGCGCCCATGCGGGCCATGTCCTCGACGATGTAGATGCCGGAGACGACCTGGCGCAGATCGCGGGCCACGGGGGCCTCGCGGGCGAGCAGCTCGAAGGCCCGGTCCTCCGCGGAGATCCGGAATTCGTCGAGCTTGTCCAGCGAGCTGAGGACCGACTCGGCGGCCTCGAGGTCGGCATCGAAAAGCGCCTTGCAAGCGGCGCGGTGCATGCCATGGACGTGGTCGCACATGACGATCAGTCCGTGGGCGAGGTTGTCCATCTGTTCGCGGTAAACGGTGCGCATGGGCACCAATAGTAGGACCTTCGGCGACTATTCGCCTGTTGAGACCAGCGGAGGGTTCCCAGCCACCGGTTTCGCCCCCGATTGAGGGACGATTAACCGCCGGAATGCATCAAATCCGCTCCCTCGGGCACGGTTTCATCCTCGGGGTCATCGAGCCAGCCTTCGGGGAGGACCACCTTGCCCGGAGAGCCCTGCCGCCCGCGGGCGCCATCTGCGTCGTCGGGCAGGGCGTCGGCGTGGGGGCCGTCGGCAAGTGGGGCCAGGACTTCGTCGAGCTCCGCGAGCGTGGCCACCCGCGCCAGGGAGGAGCGGACCTCCGAGCCGGCCGGATAGCCGCGCAGGTACCAGCCGACGTGCTTGCGCAGGTCACGGCAGCCCTTGCGCTCGCCTTCATGCTCAACCAGAAGGCCCGCGTGGCGCCGGATGATGGCGGCGACCTCCGCCAGCGTCGGGGGATCGGGCACGGGCAGGCCGCGCAGCTCCGCCGACAGCTCTGCGAACAGCCACGGGCGGCCCAGGCAGCCGCGGCCGACGACGACGCCGTCGCAGCCGGTCTCGTCCATCATGCGGCGGGCGTCGCCGGCGGCGAAGATGTCGCCGTTGCCCAACACCGGGACGCTCGCGTGCCCCGAGTCGACCATGTGTTCCTTCAGCCGGGCGATCTGCGACCAATCGGCCTGCCCGGAATAGCGCTGCGACGCCGTGCGGGCGTGCAGGGCCACGGCGACGGCACCCTGGTCCGCGGCGATGCGGCCGGCGTCGAGGTGCGTGTGGTGGTCGTCGTCGATGCCGACTCGGAACTTCACGGTCACCGGGATGTCGGTGCCCTCGGTGGCGCGCACGGCCGCGGCGACGATGTTTCCGAACAGGCGGCGCTTGTACGGCAGGGCCGAACCGCCGCCGCGCCGGGTCACCTTGGGCACGGGGCAGCCGAAGTTCATGTCGATGTGGTCGGCGAGGTTCTCGTCGACGATCATCTTCGCGGCCTCGTAGGTCCACTCGGGATCCGTGGTGTACAGCTGCAGGCTGCGCGGGTCCTCGTCGTCGGCGAACGTGGTCATGTGCATGGTCTTTTCGTTGCGCTCCACCAGGGCGCGCGCGGTGACCATCTCGCAGACGTAGAGGCCGGCGACGGTGCCCATGCGCTCGCGCTCCTGCTCGCGGCACAGCGTGCGGAACGCCACGTTGGTCACGCCCGCCATGGGGGCGAGCACGACGGGCGAGGCGAGCTGGTGGGGTCCGATGCGCAGGTCAGTCACGCCCGCATTGTCGCACCGGCGGCGGCGTCGCGGAAATCGCGTTCCGGCGCCGCGACAGGCGAACACCGTCCCCCGGGGGTGGTTTGTATCTCAATCCAATGTTTATTGTGTGAAAGGTCATTAACTCAACGGAAGGATCCCCCGTGCACGACCATCTCGACCTGGCCCCCGAGGCACTGCTGGAGCACATCAAGCCCGGCACGAAGATCCTCGTTCCCGTCGCCGCCTGCGAGCCGTCCGCACTGCTGGACATGCTCGAGGCCCACGCCGAGCAGTTCGAGGACGTCCACGTCTATCAGATGTGCACCGAGTCGACGCGGCCGTATCAGATGGGGGAGTACCCGGGGAAGCTCACGCACCACGAGTTCTTCCTCGGCGGCGGTTCCCGCAAGGGCCACTCCAACGGCACGACCGAGCTGTACCCGGTGAGCTTCTCCATGATCCCGGAGCTCGTCCGCGACCACGTCAAGCCGGACATCCTCATCGCGTCCGTGTCCGAGCCCGACGAGCACGGGTACATGGCCATCGGCCTCGGCGCCGACTACTCCGTCCAGTTCATCGGCAACCTGCCGATCTTCGGCGAGATCAACGCGAAGGTCCCGCACTCGCTGGGCCAGAACCAGATCCACGCCCGCCAGATGGTCGGCGCCACGCGTTCCGACGCCGATCTGCTCGAAGTCCCGCCGACCTTGCCGGAGGTCGGCTCGGCCGACCACCGGATCGCCGAGTTCATCGCGCCGGAGATCCAGGACCGGGATTGCCTGCAGCTGGGCATCGGGCGCCTGCCCAACGCCATCCTGGCGATGCTCAAGGACCGCAAGGACCTGGGCGTGCACACCGAGCTGATGTCCGACGGCGTCATGGACCTGGTCGAATGCGGTGCGGTGACCGGCCGGTTCAAGCGTTCGCACCAGCGACAGTGCGTGGCCACCTTCATCATGGGCACCCGCAAGCTCTATGACTGGGTCGACCGCAACCCTGCGGTGTACCTGGATTCCGTCGAGCGGACCAACGATCCCTTCCTCATCGGCCTGGAGCCGAACATGGTCAGCGTCAACGCCACCACCGAGGTGGACCTGCTCGGCCAGGCCGCCTCGGAGACCGTCGCCGGCCGGTTCTACTCCGGCTCCGGCGGACAGCTGGACTTCGCCATCGGCGCGCGCCGTTCCCCGGGCGGGCGCGGCTACATCGTGTGCCCGTCCGTCACCCGCGACGGCACCAGCAAGATCAAGGTCAAGCTCGGCCCGAACTCGCCCGTGACCACGCACAAGAACTACATCGACAACGTCGTCACCGAACACGGCATCGCCCGGCTGCGCGGCACGGACTACTCGACCCGGGCCCAGCGCCTCATCGAGGTCGCCCACCCCGACCATCGCGAGGACCTCTACCGCGAGGCGCGCGAGCTCAACATCATCTCGCGGCTGTCGGCGAAGTAGGCGCGGCGGCCGCTGACCGGCCGTCGTAAAGCGAAAGGCCCCGCCCCGAAAGCAATCGGGGCGGGTCCTGGCGTGTCCGGGGACGGGTAAGGCGGGCTAGTAGTTGGCCGGCGGATCGCTGGCGGGGAAGGTCTCCTCCAGCTCCTGGTCGATCTCCTGCTCGGACGGCTGGGAGTCGCCCGGGTTCTCGGTGGCGTCGTCCTTCGGGTCGTGGTCGCGGTCGTTGCGCGGGTCGGTCATCGTGCCCCTCCTTCGGGTGGCTGCAAACATGCTTCCGGCGTGAATGCCGTGACTGAAGTGTACGCCGTGAACCAAAGGGGCGAAAGGGAGAAAGTGATCCGCGACATGCCCCGCGATTGACGGGTCGGGGCGAAGTGTCGCGGATACGGTGGCCCCAACGGGCTGCGAGGGCCGGCCCACCAGAGGATCAGGGGACCCCGCATGAAACTGAAGAAGAGCGCGTCGCTCATCGCCGCGATCGCCGCCGCAACCGCCACCATCGCCGTTCCGGCCGCGAATTCCGTCACCGTCGGGCCCGGCAGTCCGATCCGCATGCCGGAGCCGGGCGCCGCCGTCGACGACGGCCGCCACGTCAAGACGGGCATGTGCTCGACCGGCGTGCCGGGCACCGTCACCGACGCCGACGGCGTGCAGCACCGCGTGATCATCACAGCCGGCCACTGCGTCAACCCCGACGGCAACCCGCAGCTTCCCCAGTCCACCGGCGAGATCTTCGCCCCGACCCACGACGGCAACGTGCGCATCGGCGAGGTCGGCCCGGCCGGCTTCCCCCTCATGGACGAAAACGACCCCGCCGCCGGGGACCTCGGCGCCGTCCTCGACTCCACGTTCAACGGCTCGGACTACGCCTTCATCGTCGTCGACGAGGGCGTCGGAACCACCTCGGTCAGCCAGTCCGTCGACGAAAACGGCGTCGCCGGCGGCAACGGCGGCCGCATCGTCGGCGCCGACGGCGTCCCCATGACCGGCGTCGTCGACTACCGCGAGCTCAAGCCGGGCGAGGTGTCCGTGGACAACTTCGGCCGCCCCATCTGCTCCGACGGCTCGCGCACCGGCCGCAACTGCGGCGTCCAGGTCTTCCGCGTCCGCAACGGCGTCTGGGCGGTCTCGTACCTGGGCAAGGGCGACTCCGGCGGCAACGCCTACGACCCGATCACCAACCAGGCGATCGGCGTGAACTCGATGGCCATCGGCCCCGTCGCCCGCTACCAGCCGGTCGACCAGGCTATCCAGGACGCCTACGGCGTCGAGGACGGCAAGGTCAACGAGCACTTCGCCGTCGAGGAATCCACCGCACCGCAGAGCGACTTCCGCACCATCGGCCAGGACGTCGCCGCCGACCAGGCGTGGATCGCCGAGAACGAGCCCGCGCCCGAGCCCGGCGCCGGTTCCCTGATCCCGGGCCTGCCGGAGCTGCCGGAGCTGCCGCTGCCGCAGTTGCCGTCGCTGCAGCTCCAGTAGCCGGGCCAGCCCGGATCAGCGCGGGTGCTCGACGACCACGACGGTCCGCTCGGCCCGCGCGCCGGGCAAGTCGGGGGCGTCGAGGATCGCGCGCAGTTCGGCCGCCCCGGCGTCGTCGAGGTGCTCGAAGGGTTCG
This sequence comes from Corynebacterium sp., assembly GCF_012837295.1. Taxonomy (GTDB): domain Bacteria; phylum Actinomycetota; class Actinomycetes; order Mycobacteriales; family Mycobacteriaceae; genus Corynebacterium. Next base: position 10,489 of record NZ_DURI01000370.1, read on the forward strand.
TCGAGCAGCAAGATCGGCGCGTCGGTGAGCAGCGCCCGCGCCAGCAGCAATCGCCGCCGTTGGCCGCCGGACAGGTCGGCGGCGCCGGAGGGCAGGACGGTGGACAAGCCGTCGGGAAGCCCCTCGGCCCAGGTGCCGAGACCGACCGCGTGCAGGGTCGCCGACATCAGTTCATCGGTGGCGCGCGGGGCGCCGACGGCGAGGTTGTCCCGCACGGTCGTGGCGAACACGTGCCCGTCCTCGGCCACGAACAAGGCGCCGTCTGCGCGGAACTCGCCGCCGCGGGGCGGCAGCAGGCCGGCGAGCGTCATCAGCAGCGTGGTCTTGCCGGATCCCGACGGTCCGACGATGGTGTGGCGCGCGCCAAAGGGCAGGTCCAGATCCGCGGCGCCGACGTCGCGGCCATGGCCGTAGCGCAGGCCGCGAGCGCGGAGCATGGGGCGGGCGGGGCCCGGCTCGCGTGTCGACGGCTCATCGACATCCGATTCGGCCGCGCCGGCGAGTTCCGCGAGTCGGCGTGCGGCCCCCGCGGCGCCGGTGACCGCGACCGCCGCGCCGGGCAGAGCGGCGACGGATTCGAAGGCGGCCAACGGCAGCAGTGCGAGCACGCCGAGCCATTGCGGGGAATGATCTGGCGCGGCCAGGCCCGCGACCACGAGCACGGCGACGACCGTCAGCGCCGACGCGAGGACCGAGACGGCGGCTCCGGCGGCGTCGGCGGGTGCGGCGGATTCGTCCGCGGCGGCCAACGTGCGGGCGGCGCGGTCCGCGTCGGCGAGCGCCCCGTCGATCTCTCCGCGCACGCGCAGGGCGGGGGCGTCGGCGAGCACGCGGTCCACGGCGGTGACGTGGTCTTCCAGAGCTCTGGCACGTTCGGCGGCGGCGGTCCTCGTCGCCCGGGCCGCCGCCCACGGCGCGGCGGTGCCGGCGATGATCAGCCCCACCGCCAGCACGATCGCGGCGGTGGGGGAGAGCAGGGCGGTGAACGCCACCGCCGCCACCGACGTCACCGCCGCGACGCCGGCGGGCACGAGGGCGCGGACCACGACGTCCGACACGAGGTCGACGTCGTCGCCCAGGCGGGTGAGCAAGTCGCCGCGGCCCAGGCGCAGGGCGCGGGACGGCGGACCGTCGGCGAGCATCCGATAGGCGTTGGCGCGGGTGCGGGCCGCGCAGGTCAGGGCCAGATCGTGGGAGACCACGCGGTCGACGTAGCGGAACACGGCCCGCGAGATGCCCAGGGCGCGCACGGCGGTCACGGCGACGGTGAGGTCCATGACGCTCGGCTGCTGCCACGCCTTCGTGATCAGCCACGCCGACACGATGGTCAGCGCCAGCGCCGACAGCAGCGTCACCGACCCGGCGGCGACGGGGGCGATGAGCTCGCGCCACGTCAGCCCGGTCAGCGGGCGCGCGGAACGCAGGGCGCGGACGTCGGCGGACAGGCTCATGGGGTCACCTCGATCACGGCGTCCGCGGCGGCGAGCACGAGCGGATCGTGCGAGGCGACCAGGACGGTCGCCCCGGCGTTCGCCCGGTCGCGCAACAGGGCGAGCATCTCGGCGGCGTTGGCCTCGTCAAGGTGGGCGGTCGGCTCGTCGAGGATGAGCAGCTCCCGGCCCCGCAGCAGTTCCGCGCCGACGGCGACCCGCTGGCGTTCGCCGAGCGACAGTCCCGACGCATCGCCGACGAGCGCAGCATCGAGCACCGGGCGCTGCGGGACGTAAGAGGTCCGCCGCCACAGGTCCTCGCCGGCGATCGCGCCGTCCGGGGCGACGGCGGCCGCGGATCCGGTCACGCCGTCGGTGACGATGCCTAGCAGCGCCAGCAGCGCCGTCGACTTGCCCGAGCCGTTCTCGCCGGCCAGCACCGTGACCGCGCCGGGCTCGGCGACGCCGGTCAGGTCGCGCGGCCGGTCGCCGTCGCGGCCGGAGGCGGTGAGGCCGTCGAAGATCACCCGGATGCCGTCCCCGGCATGCCCTTGCATTGCGACGGACGACGGGGGCGCGGGATCGTCGTCAAGCGAAAAGACGGCGTCGATGGCCGCCAACCCGTCCTGGGCGTCGTGGAAACGCACGCCGACGTCGCGGACCGGGCCGTAGACCTCCGGGACGATGATGAGCACCGTCAGCCCCGCCGCCAACGTCATGCCGCCGTCGAGGAGACGGAAGCCGATGCCGACCGCGACGAGGGCCACCGACAGCGTCGCCAGGAACTCGAGGACGAACCCCGACAGGAACGCGATGCGCAACACGGACATCGTGGAGGAGCGGTGGGTCTCCGACAGGCGGCGGATTTCGGCGGCCGGTGCGCGCCGGCGGCCGAAGGCGCGCAGCGTGGGCAGGCCCGCGACCAAGTCGAGCATTTGGTCCGACAGCACCCCCAAGTCGCGCAGGCGGCGGGCCGTGCGGCCGGCGGTGAGCGTCCCCACCAGCCACATGAAGATGGGGATGAGCGGCAACGTGACCAGCGCGATCAACGCCGATCCGGGGTCGAACCACCACACCGCGGCCAGTGCGGCCGGGGCTGCGATGACCGTGGAGGCCAGAGCCGGCAGGTATCCGGCGACGTATGGGCCCACGCCCTCGATGCCCTCGCCGAGCAGGGTGCGCCACGACGCGCGGTCGAGGTGGCGCGGATCGGCGACGGCCAGGCGGGCCAGCGTTCGGGAGCGCAGATCGGCGACGACCTCGGCACCCGCGCGGCGGCCGAAGCGGGCCTCCGCCCACGCGATGGCCGCGCGGGTCACGGCGATGACGGAGAGGGCGAAGAGATGCCCGGCGTAATCGGCGACCGTGCCGTCACCGACGATGAGGCCCGCGGCGACCGTGCCGACGAGGACGCCGAATGCGAGCACGCCCACGACCCGCAGCGCCGCCAGCAGCGCGGCCACGGCGATCCACCGCCGGGCCGGCGCGGACAGCCTGGCCAGTCGGGGATCGACGGGGCCGCGGCGGGTCATGCGGTGACCGGCTCCGCGGTGATGCGCTTGCGGAACACCCAATACGTCCAGCCCTGGTACGCGATGACCAGCGGGGTGATGAACAGCGCCGCCCACGTCATGATGGTCAGCGTGTACGGGTTCGACGAGGCGTTCCAGACGTCGAGGCCCGCGCCGTCGGCCAGCGTGGTGGGCATCAGCCACGGGAACAGCGAGCCGAAGATGAGCGCGGTCACGGCGATGACGGCGGCCGACGTCGCGGCGAACGCGATGCCGTCGCGGCCCCGCAGGACCATGGCCACCCCGCCGACGACCCCGAGCAGCGCGATGGCGGTGACCGCCCACGTCCACGGCTTGCCGTGCGCCAGCTGCGTCCACAGCACGAACGCCGCGCCGAGGACCGTGGCCGCCGCGGCGACCGGCAGGAGAACGCGGTGGGCGGATTCGCGGAGCTCGCCGGCGGTCTTCAGCCGCAGGAACGTCAGCCCATGCAGCACGAACACCGCCGTCAGCGCCGCGCCGCCGAGCAACGCGTAGGGGTTGAGCAGGCCGAGCAGGACGTCGGGGCCGCTGGACATGCCGTGGTCGGCGTCGAGCGGCACGCCCCGGACCAGGTTGGCCACCGCCACGCCCCACAGGATCGGCGGCAACCACGAGCCGGCGATGATCGCGGCGTCGCAGCGGCGCCGCCACACGGGATCGTCGACCTTCTTGCGCCACTCCAGGCCGACGATGCGGACGATGAGCGCCAGCAGAATGAGGAACAGGGGCAGATAGAAGCCGGAGAACATGGTGGCGTACCACTCGGGGAACGCCGCGAACAGCGCACCGCCGGCCGTGATCAGCCACACCTCGTTGCCGTCCCACACGGGGCCGATGGTGCGCAGCATGGCGCTGCGGCGGGCCTCGTCGCGGCCGAGGATCGGCAGCAGGATGCCGATGCCGAAGTCGAATCCCTCCAACAGGAAGTACCCGGCGAACAGGAACGCCACCAGGATGAACCACAACACGGGCAGGTCGATTCCGAACATGTCGCTCACGCGTCCTTTCCGGCCGGTGCGGCCTCGGCGGTGAACCGGACCGGGGCGGCCGCGCCGACGGTGGCCGACGGGCCTTCGCCGGTGGCGGCCGGCCCCGATTCGGGCGGTGGCCCGGCGACGACCACCCGTTGGATGAGCCGGAACCACACGATCGCGAGGATCAGGTAGATGAGCGTGAAGCCGATCAGCGTCAGCAGCACGAGCCAGGGCGCGTGATCGGAAACGCCCATGTCGACCGTCATCCGGATCAGTTCCGTCCGCGGATCGCCGAAGGATTCCGGATGCGGGTGCACCACCCAGGGCTGCCGGCCCATCTCGGTGAAGATCCAGCCGGCCGAGTTGGCCAGGAACGGGAACGGGATCGCGGCCAGCGAACCCCACGCGAACCAGGTCGCCCACTTGCCCTGCGGCAGACGGCCGCCGCGGGTGAACAGCCAGCTGAAGAAGGCGATGGCCAGCGAGCCCACCATCAGGCCGATCATCGCGCGGAAGGACCAGTAGGTGACGAACAGGTTCGGTTGGTAATTTCCCGGGCCGAACATCATCTCGTAGCGCTGCTGCAGATCGAGCACGCCTTCGAGGGTCACGCCGGAGAACTTCCCCTCAGCCAGGAAGGGCAGCACCCACGGCACGTCCAGCACGTGGATGACGGATTCGCAGTTGTTGTGCGTGCCGATGGACAGGACGGAGAAGTTCGGGTCCACTTCCGTGGAGCACAGCGATTCCGCCGACGCCATCTTCATCGGCTGCTGCACGAACATGAGCTTCGCCTGGACGTCGCCGGTGAACGCCACCCCGATCGAAGAGAGCACCACCGTCCACCAGGCCATTCGGTGCGCGGGACGGTGGGCGTCGTGGCGGGAGACGTCGTCAAGCGAATCCTTGCCCTGCCGTGCCGCCCGGACCATCCACCATCCCGTCACGCCGAGCACGAAAGTGCCGGCCGTGAGGAAGGCGCCCGCCACCGCGTGCGGGAACGCCGCCAGCGCCGTCGGGTTGGTCAGCAGCGCGACGATGTCCGTCAGCTCCGCGCGGCCGGTCTCCGGGTTGTACTCCGCGCCGACCGGGTGCTGCATGAAGGAATTGGCCACGATGATGAAGTACGCCGACAAATTCACCGCCACCGCGACGACCCAGATCGACGCCGTGTGCAGCCAACCGGGGATGCGGCCCCAGCCGAAGATCCACAGGCCCAGGAACGTCGACTCGAGGAAGAACGCGATCAGGCCCTCCAGTGCCAACGGCCCGCCGAAGACGTCGCCGACCATCCGCGAGTACTCCGACCAGTTCATGCCGAACTGGAACTCCTGCACGATGCCCGTGGCCACGCCCATGGCGAAGTTGATCAGGAACACCGTGCCGAAGAAACGGGTCGCCCGGTACCAATGGGCCTTCCCCGTCGTCTGCCACATCGTCTGCATCAGCGCGACCATCGGCGCCAAACCGATGGTCAGCGGCACGAAAATGAAGTGGTAGACGGTGGTGATGCCGAACTGCCACCGTGACACGTCCACGACGTCCATGAACTCTCCTCAGTGAAAAGCGGGCCGTAGAAAAAGGGTGCGCGAAGGTCCGCAGGCAAAATAGCTCTCACCGTGTCAGTCGTCCCAGAGCCTCGGTTGGTTCCCGGCCCCGATAGGGGAGGGGGTAATCGAAGTGCGTTAATGCCTGCTTGACGACGGCCTGTCGTGATACCCGACGGGGGTGAACATTTGTGACCCAAGTGATTCCCGGCACGGCGTGGGTGAGAGTGTTTTCGTCGCCCCGGGGGCGGGGCGGTAAGATCCCCACATCGTCGCGTCGGGCCGCAGGTGCCGGCGTGGCGAGGGCCTCTAGCTCAGTTGGTAGAGCTGCGGACTTTTAATCCGTAGGTCGTGGGTTCGAGCCCCACGGGGCCCACTACTGGCGTTTTGGCCGCGAATCACCCCGCCCCATGTGGCGGGGTTTTTTCGTGCGCAGTGTGGCCGGGGGCGGGCGAGAGTGTCCGTGGTGCAACTCAGAGGTTTACGACGGCGTACTGGGCCGCCTGTGGCGAGAGCTGCTCGCCGTATCCGGAGGTCGGCTGATCGTGGAGGCCGGCCTTCCGAAGCGCGAACTTGAACTCGGCGGGAACATCTTCGTCGGTGGGCGCCCTTTCCTCCGACGGAGTCTCCTCGGTGGGAGTTTCAGGGGCGGCCGCGGCTGGGCGCCGCACTGATTCGGGGGGCGGATTCGGCCGCACATTGCCGTCGACCCACTGGTTACGGGGGCCGTACGGGTTGGACTGGCCGCCGTTCGGCGGGGGAGGATTCGTCATCGTGTACTCCGGGCGGCCATTCGGGAATGCGGATCGAATTGTTTTCAAACATTCAATCCTCGGCCAAATCGCATGTGTTTCATGGGGGTGGAGTGCCGGAGGTGAAAGCTCTGTCCGTGGCGCAATTGCGCAAAGCCGGTTTACAGGTGTAAAAAGTTTACATGCGTAAAATCCTGAGTTCGCCACGTCCGTGGTCACGGTCGCGTGACAAGCTGCGCGCGGCCGCCGCCGTCCTGTTGGACCAGCGGGACCCCGTGGACATCACCATCACCGACCTGGCCAACGAAGCCGGCGTGAGCCGCCCGACCTTCTACGCCGTCTACGGCGACCTTTCCGAGGCCTGGGCCGACGCCGCGGTCCTCCGGCTGGAGCAGGCCTTCGAAGGATTGGACCCCGTCGCCGACGGATTCGACTCCGGCGATTCCGGGAAGATCCTCGAGGTCATCGGCATCGCCGTCGAAAAGCTCGAGCCCCACGTCGACTTCATGCACCGCGTCCTCGCCGGCCCGGGCGGCCCCGAAGTTCTCCGCCAGTCCATCGACTATCTGGCGGGACGGATCCTCGCCGCCCCGACCCTCGGCGCAAGTCTCGCAGCAGGGCCGCTGGCACCGGAAACCGCCGCTCGTGGCGTCGCCGCCTCCATCGCGTGGACCGCGGCGCAGTGGGTGGGCGACGACGACCGTGGCCCGCTCGACGAGCTCGTCTCCGACCTCGGAGTCCTGCTCGTCCGGGGCGTCGACGGGGGATTGGGGGCCGCGCGATGAGCCGAGACACCCGCGACCCCCGCCGGACACTGGCGTTCTGGTTGGCGCCGACCCTCGCCGTCGCCCTGCTGACGATCTTCTTCGGCGGCGCCTATCTCACCGGCAACGTCAACCCCAAAAAGAACCTCCATGAATTTCCGATCGCCATCGTCAACGCCGACCGCGGCGCGGGCACCCTCGACGGCACCGAGTTGAGGGCGGGCGACCAGGTCGTCGAAGGCATCGTCGACGGCATCGACGACGAGCAATTCGACCTCCGCCAGATCAGCGGCCAAGAGGCCATCGAACAAATGTCGCGCGGCGAACTCTACGGCGCGATCGTCATCCCCGAGAACTTCAGTTCCCGCCTCAACGCCTGGGGCATCGGCACCATGGTCGACAACGAGGTCGTCGCCCCGGACATCCGCATCATCTCCAACCCCGCGGCCGGTCTGGGCGCGTCGACCATCGTCAAGGAGGTCGGCTTCCAAGTTCGCACGCAGGTCGACGAAGCCGTCGGCGAGCAACTGCTGGAAAAGGTCGAAGCCGCCGCTGCGGACGCGCCGGAAGGGGAGGGGCCGACCGGCACCGCCCTGGCCGCCGCGGCGCACCCGGTCGACTTCAAATTCGAGGACTTCCACCCGCTTCCCGACGGCACCGGCAACGGCCTGTCCGCGTTCTACTGGACGCTGCTCATCGTGCTAGCGGGCTTCACCGGCGCAATGGTGACGGGCCAGATCGTCGACAACCGCCTGGGCATCCACTCGCTGGAGTGGGGCCCGATCTTCGTGCGGCACCACCACCATCGCGTGTCGCGGCTGTCGACCCTCGTGGTGAAGTTCGGCATGTCCGCCACCCAGGCCGCCCTCGTCGCGGCGCTGTACGTGGCCATCGGCTCGATGGTCGGAATGCCCCTGCACAAGCCGTTCGCCCTGTGGGGCTTTACCGCCGCGATGATCCTCGCCGTCGGCTGGGTAAGTCACGCCATCAACGCGTTGCTGGGCAACCCGGGATTGATCGTCAACCTCATCGCGTTCATCGTCCTCGGCCTGCCGTCCGCGGGCGGCACCCTGCCGCTGGAGGCGGTGCC
>NZ_DURI01000371.1 GCF_012837295.1 Corynebacterium sp.
CGTCGGAGGCGTCCTTGGACACGCCGAGGATGCCGTAGTAGTCACGAGCCAACGTCAGTTACTTCCTTATGCATCTGTGGAAAATCAATTGCCGGTAATCGGAGAAGATTCACCGGGATTCGGGCGGTCGGGCCACCGGCGGACCGATGGGGCAACCGTCGGAAGAATGTACCAGCGTGCGGGTCGTCACCCGTCACCGAGGACCCGGCCAACGTACTGTGCAACGGCGGCGACCGACGCGATTGTTCCCGGGTAGTCCATGTAGGTGGGTCCGACGACGCCGAGGCCGCCGAGGATCGCGCCCGACGTGCCGTAGCCGGTGGACACGACGGAGGTGCCGCGCAGTTCCTCGTCCTCGTTTTCTTCGCCGATGGACACGCGCACCTGGTGGAGGTCCTGCACGGCGGACAGCAGTTTGAGCACGACGACCTGTTCCTCCAGCGCGTCGAGGATGTTCGGCAGCGTCGACGGCAGGCGCCCGTGCAGGCCGGAACGCGTCAGGTTGGAGGCTCCGGCGAGGATCAGGCGGTCGTTGGGCTTGTCGATGAGCGACTCGATGATCACCGTCGAGCACCGGATGACGATGTCGCGGACGTCGGCGGGCGCGTTGGCCGCCAGGTCGGCGACGGACGCCGAGGCGTCGGACAGGGTCTTGCCGGCCATGGTGCGGTTGAGCATGTCTCGCAGCGCCGGCACCTGGTTGGGGTCGATGGGCGCGGCCAGTTCGACGTTGCGCTGTTCGACGCGGCCGGTGTCGGTGATGATGACCAGCAGCAGGCGCACGTCGGCGAGTTGCACGACTTCGCAGTGCCGCACCCGCGAGGACTGCAGAGTCGGCAGCTGGACGACGGCGACCTGGCGGGTGAGCTGGCTGAGCAGCTGCACGGACCGGCGCAGGACGTCCTCCAGGTCGACTCCGCCTTCGAGGAATTCGAGGATCGCGCGGTGCTCGGCCTTCGACAGCGGCTTGACCTGCGAGATCGAGTCGACGAACAGGCGGTAGCCCTTCTCCGTGGGGATGCGCCCGGAGGAGGCGTGCTCCTGGGTGATGAACCCCTCGGCCTCCAGCACCGCCATGTCATTGCGGATGGTCGCCGAGGACACGCCGAGATTGTGCTTGTCGACGAGCGCCTTCGAGCCCACCGGCTCCTGCGACGCGACGTAGTCGGCGACGATGGCGCGCAGCACCTCGCGGCGGCGAAGTTCGGTCTGGCTGGACATCGTGCGCTCGTCTCCTTTTCGCGTCGTCGTCGGGCCCGGCGGGCTCCCGTGCATCGAGGGCCGAGTCTACCGGCCGACGGCGGTGCGCTTCCCCAGCGCCATGTGCGTGACGACGACCACCGCAACCGGGATCATCGCAACCAGGGACAAACCGGTGTACCCGATCTGGACGAGCACCGGCCCGCCGATCAATCCGCCGAGCACGCCCGCCAAGTTCATCGCCATGTCGGTCCGGCCCTGGACGGCGGCGCGATCGTGCTGCGGCGTGGCCGTGGTGACCGCCGCCGATCCCGCCACCACCGACGCCGACCAGCCCAGGCCCAGCAGGGTCAGCGCGACGGCGAGCATGGGCAAGCTGAACGGCGCGATCCAGATGACGACCGCGGTGGCCAGGAAAATGGTCTGGCCGACGAAGATCATCGCGGTCGTGCCGAACCGGTCGACGGCCCAGCCAAAGACGGGCGACAGGGCCCACATGCCGGCGATGTGCAAGCTCATGACGGCGCCGATGATAGTCAGCGATGCGCCGAAGTTCGCCATGTGCAGCGGTGCCATGGACATGAGGGTGACCATGACGAAGTGGGCGACGGCAACCGCGCCCTGGCCCGCGAGCACGACGCGGCGATCGGCGGGCACCACGGCGATGGGTTCGGCGGTGGCGGGCGCGGCGTGAGCGGTTGGAGCGGTTCCTTCTCCTTCGGCGGACGTCGATCCTGCCGGCGTTCGCGCAGCCGCATTGGCCGCGGCCGCATCGGTGAGTCGCGCGACCTCGAGCGGATCGGGGCGCAGCAACAGCGCGTACAGCAGCGTGGCGCCGACCTGGGCGACGACGGTGACCAGGAAGGGCCCGGTCAACTCCGGCAGGCCGAACGCCGTGGCCACTCTTCCCGACGGGGACATGAGCAGCGGCCCAGTGACGGCGCCCACGGTCGTGGACCACATGACCGTCGACAGCATCAGGCCGCGGCGGTGCGGCAGGGCGGCATCGGCGGCGGCGAACCTCGCCTGCAGCCCCACCGCCGAACCGACGCCCAGAACGAGGAGCCCGGCGAGCAGCAACGGGGTGCTGTCCGAGACTGCGGCCAACGTCGACACCACGGCGCCGACGGCAGCCAGGCCGGAACCGACGGCCAACGCGAATCCGCGGCCCTTCGCGATGGCCAGCCGCGCCAACGGCACCGACGCGATCGCGGCACCGAGCGTGCTCAGCGTCGCGGCGAGCCCCGACAGTTCCGGGGATCCGGATACCTCAGCGACGAGCAACGCGCCGACGCTCACCGCGGCGCCGACGCCGAGGCCGCCGAGGATCTGGCCGATCACGAGCACCGCGATCAGCCGCGTGCGCGTGGATTGGGCGACGGCCGCCAGCTCGGGCGCGGATTCGCGGTACGGGTTGCCCGCCTCCGGGGCCACGTTCGAACTCATGCGGGGAACCTTAGCCCCCGATGCGGATCGCGCGCTCAGCTGAGGATGTCGACGATGATCGCGTCGGCCAGCAGCCGGCCCGCATCGGTCAGGCGAACCCGATCGCCGTCCAGCGCCAGCATCCCGGCGGCCTCCTGCGCACGCGCCCGGTCGAGTTCCTCTGGCCGCAGTTCCGACGCCGGCATGCCCTCGGACAGCCGAAGGCGGAGCATGACCCTCTCGATGTGGCGGTCATCGTCGGAAAGCGATTCCGAATCGCGGATGGGCAGCTCGCCGCCCGAGACAACCGACGCGTAGCGGGCGGGGTGCTTGACGTTGTGGAAGCGCCGGCCGCCAAGGTGCGAATGCGCGCCCGGGCCGGCTCCCCACCAGTCGCCGTCGCGCCAGTAGATCATGTTGTGGCGGCACTCCCCGCCCGGCTTGGCCCAGTTGGAGACCTCGTACCAGTCGTAACCCTGGCCGCGCAGAGCTGCGTCGATGCGCTCGTAGCGGTCGGCGAGATCGTCGTCGTCGGGCATGGGCAGCTCGCCGCGGCGGACCTTGCGGGCCATGGCGGTGCCCTCCTCCACGATGAGCGAATACGCGGAGACGTGGTCGACGCCCGCCGACAGCACCGCGTCCAGCGACGCGTCGAGGTCGGACATCGACTCCCCCGGCGTGCCGTAGATGAGGTCGAGGTTGACGTGGTCGAAGCCGGCGTCGCGCGCCTCGCGGGCGGCCTCCACCGGACGGCCCGGCGTGTGCACGCGGTCCAGCGTCGCCAGCACGTGCGGGGCGACGGACTGCATACCCAAGCTGACGCGGGTGAAACCGGCCTCGCGAATGCCCTCGAAGAACTCCGGCGACGTCGACTCGGGGTTCGATTCGGTGGTCACCTCCGCTCCCGGCGCCAGGCCGAAAGTGTCGCGCACGCCGTCGAGCAGACGTGCCAGCCCCGAGGCGCCCAGCAGCGACGGGGTGCCGCCGCCGATGAACACGGTCTCGGCGGGTCGCACGCCGCCCGAGACCCCGCCTCCGCCGATCAATGCCGACGCCGAAGCCCCCGAACCGGCACCCTCCGCCGCCAGCGACTCCGCGCCGAGCTCCAGTTCGCGCACGATGGCGTCGAGGTACGTGCCCGTCGACGCCGCCGAGCCCAACTCACCGGCGGTGTACGTGTTGAAGTCGCAGTACCCGCACCGCGTCGCGCAGAACGGGACGTGCAGGTAGACGCCGAATGCGGGCGCGGTCACACGCGCTCCGCGGCGCGGCGGCGGGCGACCTTGCGCACGACCTCGTCGATGCGGATGCGCTCCATGAGGAACGCCGGCGGCCTGCGCCCGCGCAGCGTCTTGGCCACGGCCGGGTGCGTCTCCGGCACGGTCACGCACCAGGCTGCGGCGGCGTTGAGCGCACGACGGCCGCAACGGGCGTACAGCGCCGGGATCTGCACCGACCCCAGCACCTCGACGCCGCGGATGTTCTCGGCGGACACCCAGTCCGCCAGCTCCGCCAGGTACGCGGCGGTGCTTTCGGACCTCGCCAGCAGCGCATGCGCCACCGTCGGCACCGCGACGGGATGGCGCAGCGGCGCGGGGATCGCCGACAATTCGGCGACGTCGACGGGCTTCGGCTCCGGTCCCGGCTCGCGATCCGGCATCGGCCCCAGTTCGCCGCGGCGGATGCCGGACGTGAACGCCTGCCGCAGCCCGGCCAGCTCCCCGACCAGCGGGCGCGCGTCCTCGACGGCTTCGTCGACGATGTCGGCGAGCTCGAGCACGCATTCGTCGACCAGCTCGCGGTCGACGTCGGCGACGGCCTGCGCCAGGTGCTCGATGTGCTCGGCGACCTCGTCGCCGATGTCGTAGAGCTCCTGGGTGATCTCCCGGAGCCGGAGGCGCGCGTCGTAATGCTCCACCGCGGTCCTCCTCGCCGGTCGGGCCCTGCCGGGCACATCGTCGCCGCCGGCGATCGCCGGCCGCGTCCTCGGGGCGTCGGGGCCGCCTGCGCGTTCCCCCGATAACCTCGAACGCCCCCACCATAAGGGTGCGGGGGCCGGTGCCCGTGGAGCGACACCGGCTCGGCGGGTGGTTTCGCCGCTTGCTTGACGACGCCGACCGTCGCCAAGCAAATGGCGCGATACAAAAAGGGGCGATGCAGAAGGCGCGAAGTGAAAGAAGGGGAAGCGGAAGGAACAAAGCAGAAGGCCCGGCACCCCACGCGGGGTGCCGGGCCAACCGGATCGCTCGACCGGCGGAACCGGCGGAATCCGGGTCTAGCGGTGGTACATGTCCTCGACCTCGCGGGAGAACTTGTCCACGACGATGTTGCGCTTGACCTTCATCGTCGGGGTCATCTCGCCCTCCTCCTCGGAGAGGTCGCGCGGCAGGATGTGGAACTTCTTGATCGCCTCGGCGTGCGAGACCAGCTCGTTGGCGGCGTTGACCGCGTCCTGGATCTCGGCGCGCAGCACGGCGTTGGCGGCCAGCTCGCGCACGGTGGTCTGCTCCGGCACGTTGTGCTCGGCCTTCCACTTGCCCACGGCCTCCTCGTCGAGGGTGACCAGGACCGAGATGAACGGGCGACCGTCGCCGATGACGACCGCCTGCGACACCAACGGGTGCGAGCGCATGCGGTCCTCCATCGGGCCGGGCGAGACGTTCTTGCCGCCGGCGGTGACGATGAGGTCCTTCTTGCGGCCGGTGACGCGCAGGTGGCCGGTGTCGTCGAGCTCGCCGAGGTCACCGGTCTTGAACCACTCGCCGTCGAAGGTCTTCTCCGTGGCCTCGTCGTTCTGCCAGTAGCCCTTGAACACCACGGGGCCCTTGAGCAGGATCTCGCCGTCGTCGGCGATCTTCACCGAGCAACCGCCGACGGGGCGACCGACGGTGCCGATGACCTGGTCGGTCGGGGTGTTCACCGTAATGGCGGCGGTCGACTCGGTCAGCCCGTAGCCCTCGTAGACCGTGACGCCCAGGCCGCGGAAGAAGTGGCCCAGATCCGACGACAGCGCCGAACCACCGGAGATGGTGTACTGCACGGCCTCGCCCATGGCGGCCTTGATCTTGGCGAAGAGCAGCTTGTCGTACATCTTCAAGCGCAGCTTCTGCGCGGTCGACGGACCCGCCGGGGTGTCCAGGGCCTTCGAGTACTCGATGGCGGCGGCCTCGGCGCGCTCGAACAGCGCCATGCCGAAGGCGCCCTTCTCCTTGGCACCGGCCTGGGCGGAGTCGCGGACCTTCTCGAACACGCGCGGCACGCCGAGGATCAGGTGCGGGCGGGAACGTTGGAACTCCAGGGTCACCGTGGTGGTGTCGGCCCAGTGCGACTGCGTCGCGCCGCCGACGATCGAGGCGAGCGACACGGCGTTGGCCAGAACGTGGGCCAGCGGGAGGAACGTCAGGATGCGGTTGCCCGGGCGGGCGATGACGCCGATGTCGTTGGTCAGGATCGCGCGGACCTCGGACAGCCAGTTGCTGTGGTCCAGCATGCAGCCCTTGGGGCGGCCGGTCGTGCCGGAGGTGTAGATCACCGACGCGAGATCGGCGGAGGTCGACGCGTCAATGCGGTCCTGGACCTCGGCGTCGTCGATGTCGCGGCCCTCGTACATGAGGGTGTCCACGGCGGCGGCGTTGATCTCCAGCACACGGCGCAGCTGCGTCGGGGACTCCGACAGCGGGGCGTGACCCGAGTCGTCGATGATCAGGTTCTTCATCCGCTCGGTGTGCTGGCGGCCCTCGGTGATGGCGAAGACGGCACCCGAATCCTCGATGATCCAGCGGATCTGGCCCGCGGAGGAGGAACCGTAGATCGGCACGATCGTCGCGCCGGCCATCCAGATGGCGATGTTGATCAGGTTCCACTCGTAACGGGTCTCCGACAGCAGCGCGACGCGATCGCCCTTCTGGACGCCGTTGGCGATGAGGCCCTTGGCCACGGCGAAGGCTTCGTCGTGGAACTCTTGGGCCGTGACGTTGACCCATTCGAAGTTCTTCGGACGCGTGAACATGACCAGCTTCGGACGCTTGGCCACCAGCTCCTGCATGGCGGTGACGACCGTTTCCTTCTCGCCGACCGCGTACTGCGCTTCGGTGCTGTACTCCCGCATGGTGCTATTCGTCTCCTTCAGCTCGTCCATCGACTATTCCCCCGCATGTGCGCCTGGTCCGGGCCGCGGCGGCGCGGGACACGGCGGATGATCCGGTGTGACATCGATTACTTCCAGAACCAACCTACGGGACGGCTGTCGGGAGGGTGCGGGAACGGCCGACAAAGATGAAAATGTCATTTCAATGAAATATCCGTTCCGCCCGGACAGGTGCCCGCATGGGGTGGCTGGCATGATGGGTCGCGTGACCAACGACGACGCGAAGCTTCCCGTGACCGCCCC
>NZ_DURI01000372.1 GCF_012837295.1 Corynebacterium sp.
CCCGCCCCATCCGCACTCCGCGGGTGGGGCGGGGGCGTTTCGCGTGTCCGAGGTAACGATTCGGCGGCGAATTCCCGGGCCCGCCGCACACACCTCGCCGGTCGTTCGTCAACAGCTAGGCTGGTGAACCGACCGGGGCGCAGACGGCAGAAGGCGCCCCGACCGCGGCACGGCACCACGGGAAGACACCGGGGAACGTGGCCGCGACACGACACCGCGCCACCGCGACACGACGAGGAGACCACCACATGGGAGCCCATCAGTCCGGCCTGCCCGACCCCGCGACGTTCGGGGCCGTGCTGTTCGATTTGGACGGGGTGCTCACCCCGACCGCCGACATCCACGAGCGGGCGTGGGGCGACATGTTCCGCGCCTTCCTCGACGAGCGCGGCGCCGAGCCGTACACGGACGCCGATTATTTCGCGCATTTGGACGGACGCCGCCGCGACGAGGGCATTCGCGCGATGCTCGCGTCGCGCGGCATTTCGCTTGACGACGGATCGGCCTCCGACACGTCCGCCGATGACACGGTCACCGGCCTGGGGCTGCGCAAGAACGAGGACTTCCTGCGCCGGGTCGCGAGCGGCGTGGAGCCGTACGAGGGCTCGGTGAAGTTCCTCGACCACCTCGACGCCGTGGCCGCCGGGGAGGGCGCCGGTGCGCCGAAGCTCGCCGTGGTCAGCTCGTCGCGCAACGCCCGCCCGGTCCTCGAGGCCGCGGGGTTGCTCGACCGCTTCGAGCTCATCGTCGACGGCAACGTCGCCCACGACCTCGAACTCGACGGCAAGCCGTCGCCGGCGACGTACCTGTACGCCGCCGAGCAGCTGGGCGTGCCCGCCGCGGAGGCGGTGGTGGTGGAGGACGCGATCTCCGGGGTGCAGTCCGGCGCGGCCGGAGAGTTCGGCCTGGTCGTCGGCGTCGATCGCGGAGCCGGCCACGATGCGCTGCTGGGCGGCGGCGCGGACGAGGTCGTCGACGATCTCGCGGAGCTGATCCGATGAGCCGCGATGACCGCGAAAACCGCGAAGACCTCGCCCGGAAGGAAAACACGGGAACGGGCGCCGCGAAGATCGCGGCCGGACTCCCGGTGGCGCCGAACGACGGCGGCGCCGACCCGTCGGAAAGCGGGGTCGCGGCGGGCAGCCGCACGTCCGAGGAGAGGCGCCGCCAGCGCCGCGAATTCGAGCCGACCCGCGCCGACATCCACCATCACCTGGTCGACGCCGAGGGCATGATGGACCGCGACGTCACCCCCGTCGACGAGTGGCGGCTGGTCGAGGCGAAGCCCGGCGGCATCCCGATCGGCGTGTCCGAGACGCTGTTCGCCCTGTCCAACGGGTACATCGGCATGCGCGCCAACCCGCCGGAGGGGCGCGACTCCGCCGAACACGGCACGTTCATCAACGGCCTGCACGAAACCTGGCACATCCGCCACGCCGAAGACGCATACGGTCTGGCGCGCGAGGGGCAGTCGATCATCAACGCCCCCGACTCCAAGGCCATGCGCCTGTACATCGACGATGAGCCGCTGCGCCTGGGCAACGCCGAGGTGCACGACTACGAGCGCTCCCTCGACTTCCGCGACGGCGTCCTGCGCCGCCGTTTCAACTGGCGCACGCCCGGCGGCAAGAAGGTCCGCGTCACCAGCGAACGGATGGTCAGCTTCCAGGAGAAGCACGTGGCCGTGATGTCGCTGGAGGTGGAGCTGCTCGACTCCGACGCCGCCGTGGTGATCAACTCACAGATTCTCAACCGCCAGGACGGCGAGGACGAGTACCACGACTCCGACGCCGCCCAGGGTTCCGAGCTGGACCCCCGCCGCGCGGAGACCCTCGAGGAGCGGGTGCTCAACCCCACCTTCCAGGCGGAGGGGGAGGAACGCTCGACCCTCGCGTTCCGCTGCGCCCGTTCCGGCATGACGGTCGCGTGCGCGATGGACCATCTGTTCACCATCACCACCCCGGACGGCAGCGATCCGTACCTGGAGGTCGACCAGCGCACCGAGCAGGACTCCGCGCAGGTGCTGTACCACGTCAACGCGCCCAAGGGCTCGATCATCCGGTTGGAGAAGTTCGTCTCCTACCACTCGTCGCGCCACGTGCGCGGCGAGGAACTCGCCTTCCGCTGCGCGCGCACGCTCAACCGCGTCCGCCGCATCGGCCTGCGCGCACTGCAGGAGAACCAGCAGGAATGGCTCGAGCGTTTCTGGGAGCGCTCCGACGTCGTCGTGCACAACCAGCCGGAGATCCAGCAGGCGGTGCGCTGGAACATCTGGCAGCTCGTGCAGGCCTCGGCCCGCGCGGAGATCCAGGGCATCCCGGCCAAGGGCATGACCGGCACCGGCTACGGCGGGCACTACTTCTGGGACACGGAAATCTACGTCCTGCCGTTCCTGTCCTATACATCGCCCGCCTTCGCCCGCAACGCGCTGCGATTCCGCTGGGACATGCTCGAGGCGGCGTGGTCCCGCGCCGACGAACTCGCCCACGACGGCGCACTGTTCCCGTGGCGCACCATCAACGGCATGGAATCGTCGGCCTACTACGCGGCCGGCACGGCGCAGTACCACATCGACGCGGACATCGTGTACGCCCTGATGAAGTACGTGTACGCCACCGGCGACGCCGACTTCCTGCTGCGCGAGGGCACCGACCTGCTGCTGTCGACGGCGCGGTTCTGGATGTCCCTGGGCTTCTTCGACGCCGAGCGCGAGGAGTTCCAGATCCATTCGGTGACCGGGCCGGACGAATACAACACGGTGGTGAACAACAACCTGTACACCAACGTGATGGCGCAATATAACCTCACCGCCGCCGCCGACGTGATCCGCCAGATGATGGTGGAGCGCCCGGAGGCCTTCCGCGAGGTCTGCCACCGCTACGACCTGGAAATGGCGGAAGTCGAGGAGTGGGAGGAAGCCGCGGCGAAGATGTACGTGCCGTTCAACGAGCGGCTGGGCATCCACCCGCAGGACGATCAGTTCCTGCTGCGCAAGCGCTGGAACCTGGACGACCCGGAGATCGGGCCCAAGCGCCCGCTGCTCCTGCACTATCACCCGCTGACCATCTACCGGCACCAGATCATCAAGCAGGCCGACGTCGTCTTGGCGCTGTTCCTGCAGGGCAACAAGTTCACCGAGGCCGAGAAGCGAGCGGACTACGACTACTACGATCCGCTGACCACGGGCGACTCGTCGCTGTCGGCGGTCGTGCAGTCCATCGTCGCGGCGGAGCTCGGCTACGGGGAGAAGGCGATCGACTTCTTCATCCGCGGCCTCTACGTCGACCTGGCCAACCTGCACGGCAACGCGGCCGACGGCGTCCACGTGGCGTCGGCCGGCGGCGTCTGGCAGTCGCTGGTCTACGGTTTCGGCGGATTCCGCGACCACGACGGCGTGTTCACCATCGATCCGCGCCTGCCCGACGAGTGGGAGGGGCTGACCTACCGGGTCACCATCTACGGCTGTCGGCTCCGCGTGACCGTGCGCCGCCGCACGGTGGAGGTCGTGGTGGAGGAGGGCGACCACGCCCTCGGTCCCATCAACATCGCCGGCCACGAGGTGATCGTCGGGGCCGAGCCGATGACCATCGTCGTCGGCGAGCGCCCGGAGCACGAACCGCCACCGGAATCCGAGCCGACGCAGGAGCAGCTGGATCGCGTCGCCGAGCAGCAGGAGGACGACGACGTCGATCCGCCGGCGGCTCCGAACGGCACCGGGATGCAGGGCGACCCCTCGGAGCCGAAGCTCTCGAAGAAGTGACGGCCGGACCGGGACCGCGGCGCCGCCCGGGAAAAGGTTGCTGAAAATAGCAGCATCGGCGTCGGAAAGCCAGCCGGAGGCGGGCGGGATCGCGGATCCCGCCCGCTTTGGGCTTTGCGACGCCCGCGTTGCGCCATCACGGGTGTGGCGGGTGGGGAATTATGCGCGGAAAACCTGCGAAAATCCCCAAATCTGAGAGTTATCTGGGGCGGGGGTGGAGAAATCTGTGAAACTCCTCACCCGGATGGGGGATAAATGGTGACAGTGGGCTCAGTGACTTTAAAGTGAACGTGACACTGGAGGTGCCATGACTGTTACTAGTTCCAACCGTGACGCGATCGCGCACGGAAAAATCACTTTTGAGCCGCTGCGTGAGCGGCCCAAGTTCCCGTCCTGGGCCCTGAAGCTGATTATGGCCGTCACCGGCCTGATCTTCGGGCTGTACGTCATCGTCCACATGGTGGGCAACATGAAGATCTTCATGGGCGAGCAGGACTTCAACGCGTACGCGGCGTTCCTGCGTACGGTCGGCTACCCGGCCATCCCGAACGAGGGCGTGCTGTGGATCTTCCGCATCGTGCTTCTCGTCGCCGTGATCCTGCACGTGTACGGCGCTTTCGCGCTGCACGGCCGTGCCCGCCAGTCCCGCGGCAAGTTCCGCCGCCAGGGCATGGTCGGCGGCTGGAACACGTTCACCGCGCGCACGATGATCATCACCGGCGTCGTTCTGCTGGCGTTCATCATCTTCCACATCCTGGACCTGACCATCGGCGCGGCCGTGGCCCCGGAGAACTTCGTCCACGGTGAGGCCTACGCCAACCTGGTCGCCTCGTTCTCCCGCCCGCTGGTCGCCATCTGGTACATCATCGCCCAGCTGGCGCTGCTGCTGCACCTGTCCCATGGCCTGTGGACCGCCACGAGCGACCTCGGCATCACCGGCGCCCGCTGGCGCAAGGTCATGCTGTTCCTGTCCGGCCTCATCCCGCTGCTGGTCGTCGTCGGCAACATCGCGATCCCGGTGGCCGTCCTCACCGGTCTGGTCGGCTAGGTCGAGAAGGGTATTCGATAATGACGAACACTGAAATGCAGACTGGCGCCACCGATTTCCAGGCGCCCCAGTCCATCGTCGACGGCGTCGTCGTCGGCGGCGTCCTCGGCGACAACTCGCCGGGCGACAAGGCCCCGATGCGCGATCACTGGGAGTACCAGAAGGACCACTACAACCTGGTCTCCCCGCTGAACCGCCGCAAGTTCCGCATCCTCGTCGTCGGCACCGGCCTGTCCGGTGGCGCCGCCGCGGCCGCCCTGGGCGAGCTCGGCTACGACGTGAAGGCCTTCACCTACCACGACGCCCCGCGTCGCGCGCACTCGATCGCCGCGCAGGGTGGCGTGAACTCCGCCCGCGGCAAGAAGGTGGACAACGACGGCGCGTACCGCCTCGTCAAGGACACCGTCAAGGGCGGCGACTTCCGTTGCCGCGAGAACGACTGCTGGCGCCTGGGCATCGAGTCCACCCGCGTCATCGACCACATGAACGCCATCGGCGCGCCGTTCGCGCGCGAGTACGGCGGCGCCCTGGCCACCCGTTCCTTCGGTGGCGTGCAGGTCTCCCGCACGTACTACACCCGTGGCCAGACGGGTCAGCAGCTGCAGCTGTCGACCGCGTCCGCCCTGCAGCGACAGGTCGGCCTGGGCAACGTCGAGATGTTCACCCACAACGAGCTCGTCGACGTCATCGTCTCCGACGGCCGTTGCCAGGGCGCGGTCATGCGCAACCTGATCACGGGCGAGCTGACGGCCCACACCGCGCACGCGGTCGTGCTGGCCACCGGCGGTTACGGCAACGTGTACCACATGTCCACGCTGGCGATTAACTCCAATGCGTCGGCCATCATGCGCGCGTACGACCAGGGCGCCTACTTCGCGTCCCCGTCGTTCATCCAGTTCCACCCGACCGGCCTGCCGGTCAACGCCGAGTGGCAGTCGAAGACGATCCTGATGTCGGAGTCGCTGCGAAACGACGCTCGCATCTGGACGCCGGCCAAGAAGGGCGACGACCGCGCCGCCAACGACATCCCCGAGGACGAGCGCGATTACTTCCTCGAGCGTCGCTACCCGGCCTTCGGCAACCTGGTTCCGCGTGACGTCGCGTCCCGCGCGAACGCCCAGCAGATCAACGCCGGCTACGGCGTCGGCCCGCTGAACAACTCCGTGTACCTGGACCTGCGCGACGCCATCCAGCGTCTGGGCAAGGACACCATCAAGGAGCGCTACTCCAACCTCATCCAGATGTACGAGGAGGCAATCGGCGAGGACCCGTACGAGGTCCCGATGCGAATCGCGCCGACCTGCCACTTCACCATGGGTGGCCTGTGGAGCGACTTCAACCAGATGACCTCCATCCCGGGTCTGTTCACCGGCGGCGAGTGCTCCTGGACGTACCACGGCGCGAACCGCCTGGGCGCCAACTCCCTGCTGTCGGCGTCCGTCGACGGTTGGTTCACCCTGCCGTTCTCCGTGCCGAACTACCTCGGCCCGCTGCTCGGCCAGGATCGCCTGGCGGAGGATGCCCCGGAGGTTTCCGAGGCCCTCAACCGCGCCCAGGCCCGCCTGGACAAGCTGATGAGCATCGGCGGCACCCACGGCGCCGAGTACTTCCACCGCCAGCTGGGCGAGGAGCTGTACCGCGTGTGCGGCGTCGCCCGCAACAAGGAGGATCTGGCCGAGGGTCTGGCGAAGATCCGCGAGCTGCGCAAGCAGTTCTGGTCCGACCTGTTCATCCCGGGCAACCCGGATGAGATGAACCAGCAGCTGGAGTACGCCAACCGCGTCGCGGACTACCTGGACCTCGGCGAGCTCATGTGCGTCGATGCCCTGGACCGTGACGAGTCCTGTGGCGCGCACTACCGCGAAGACCACGTCGACGAGGAGGGCGAGGCCCGCCGCGACGATGAGAACTGGTGCTTCGTCTCCGCGTGGGAGCGCGGCGACAACGGCCCCGCGTGGGATCTGAAGGGCAACACCCTGATCCGCCACGCCGAGCCGCTCACGTTCGAGGCCGTCCCGCTCATGACAAGGAATTACAAGTAATGAAACTGCACCTTGAAATCTGGCGCCAGGCCGGTCCTCAGACCGAGGGGCACTTCGAGAGCGTCGACGTCGATGACGCCGTCGCCGAGATGTCCATCCTGGAGCTTCTCGACCACGTCAACTCCAAGTACGTGGAGTCCGGCAAGGAGCCGTTCGCGTTCGCGTCCGACTGCCGCGAGGGCATTTGCGGCACCTGTGGCCTGAACGTCAACGGTCGTCCGCACGGCCCGGGCAAGAACACCCCGACCTGCCAGCAGCGCCTGTTCCAGTACAAGGACGGCGACACGCTGAAGATCGAGCCGATGCGCTCCGCCGCGTACCCGGTTATCCGCGACATGGTCGTCGATCGTTCCGCCCTGGACCGCGTCATGGAGAAGGGCGGTTACGTCTCCGTGGCCGCCGGCACCGCTCCGGACGCCGACACACTGCACGTCAACCACCAGACCGCCGAGCTCGCCCTCGACCATGCCGCGTGCATCGGTTGCGGCGCCTGCGTCGCGGCCTGCCCGAACGGTGCCGCGCACCTGTTCACCGGCGCCAAGCTGGTGCACCTGTCGCTGCTGCCGATGGGCAAGGACGAGCGCGGCCGCCGCGCCGTGAAGATGGTCGACGAGATGGAGACCAACTTCGGTCCCTGCTCGCTGTTCGGCGAGTGCGCCGACGTTTGCCCGGCCGGCATCCCGCTGACCGCGGTCGCCGCCATCACGAAGGAGCGGGCCCGTGCGGCATTCCGCTCCAAGGAAGACTAAGCTGGGAACCCATTAACCGGGGTCTCAGGAAGGATTAAGAAATGGCTACGTCCACCGACAAGCGCTACCGCGGCGAAGAGCACTTCATCGACGGCTACGTGCCGCAGAGCATGAACGCCGAGTACTCGTCCCTGCACCGTTCCGCCACTTGGATCGGCGCGGGCATGTGGCTCGCCTCGCTCGCGGCCTGGGGTTGCTTCATCTTCGGCCTGGCCGTGATGAACATGGACACCACCGCGGGTCACGAGGTCGGCCACGTCGCATTCGGCGACACGGTCCGCACCGCCTCCGAGGCGGGCTCGTTCAACCCGTCCTACTTCATGTGGGGCGGCCTGATCGTGGCCATCGTGATGGACGTCGTCGGTTTCCTCCTGATCCTGGCGGGACGCAAGCAGTACCTCGCGTACCGCCGCGAGTTCGGCGTCCGCCACTAGGGGACTCCTTCGTCCCTGACGGGGCGCCGAGCTTCGCCGGACCAGGTCCGGCACCTCCGGGGCACGCCCCGCCACCGCATCACGCGGCGGCGGGGGCGTGCCCTTTCCCATGCGCGGGGCGGGTGGGGCCATAATCGAGGCATGCCAGCCCACGCGAAGAACAACGCCGCCGACGATCGCCACGTGGGCGTCGTCAAGCAGGCGGCCCCGCCCTCTGCGGGCCGCCACCGCGCCGACGGCCCCGCCGCGGC
>NZ_DURI01000373.1 GCF_012837295.1 Corynebacterium sp.
GTTGGTCAGCAGCGCCCACGCGTGCTTGATGGCGCCTTCCTTGAAGTAGTCGCCGAAGGAGAAGTTGCCGGCCATCTGGAAGAAGGTGTTGTGGCGGGTGGTGATGCCCACCTCCTCGATGTCGAGGGTGCGCACGCACTTCTGGATCGACGTCGCCGTGGCGTACTCGGGGGTCTGGTGGCCCAGGAAGTACGGCTTGAAGGGGACCATGCCCGCGTTGACGAACAGCAGGTTCGGGTCGTCGAGGACCAGCGAGGCGCTGGGGACCTCGGTGTGCCCCGCGTTCACGAAATGGTCGATGAAACGCTTCCGGATCTCATGGGTCTGCACGGAGTCGGGTCCCTCTTTCGCGACGTTGATGTGTCTGCCGCGCGGTCGCGGCGATAGCCGTGCCAGCATACCCCCTCGGGTCGGGCTACTCCGCCTTCCCCCGGGCGCGGTTTCCGCCCGTGCCTCGTGGCCCGCCCCGGACGATGCCGCGCAGCGTGCCCATGTGCTCGCGCATGGCGCGTTCCCGGCCGTGGGTGCCGGGCCGGTAGTACTCGGCGTCGGCGAGTTGGTCCGGCGGGTACTGCTGCTTGACGACGCCCTTCGGATCGTCGTGCGGGTATTGATAGTCCACGGCGTTGCCCAGGGCCCGGGCGCCGCCGTAGTGCCCGTCGCGAAGGTGCGGGGGCACGGCACCATAGTTGCCCGCGCGGACGTCCTTGAGCGCGGCGTCGATGGCGGAGATCACCGAGTTCGACTTCGGGGCGGTGGCCAGGTGGATGACCGCCTGGGCCAGCGGCAGGCGTCCCTCCGGCAGCCCGATCATCTGCACCGCGTCCGCGGCGGCGACGGCGACCTGCAGCGAGGACGGGTCGGCCATGCCGATGTCCTCGCTGGCGAGGATGATGATGCGCCGCGCGATGAAGCGGGGGTCCTCCCCTCCCTCGATCATCCGGGCCAGGTAGTGCAGGGCGGCGTCGACGTCGGAGCCGCGGACGGACTTGATGAACGCGCTGGTGACGTCGTAGTGCTGGTCCCCGTCGCGGTCGTAGCGCACCACGGCGCGGTTGACGGAGGCCTGGACGGTCTCCACGTCGAGCGTGCCGCCGTCCGGAACCGCCTCGGCGGCGGCCTCGAGGTACGTCAGCGACCGGCGGGCATCTCCCCCGGCCAGCGCCACGAGCTGGTGCAGCGCGCCCTCGTCGAGCGTGATGCGACCGTTCAAACCCCGTTCGTCCGAAGCGGCGCGCCTGATGACCTCCGCGACGTCCTCTTCCGACAACGGCTCGAGCTGGAGCAGGAGCGACCGGCTGAGCAGCGGGGATACGACGGAGAAGCTCGGGTTCTCCGTCGTCGCGGCGACGAGGAGGACCGTGCGGTTCTCGACGGCACCGAGCAGGGCGTCCTGCTGCGTCTTGGAGAAGCGGTGGACCTCGTCGATGAACAGCACCGTCTGCACGCCCTCGCGCACCAGGTGCTTCCGGGCGCGCTCGATGACGGCGCGGACTTCCTTCACGCCGGCGTTGAGCGCCGACAGCGCCTCAAATCGTCGGCCCGTCGACGTGGAAATGAGGCTGGCCAGCGTGGTCTTGCCGGTGCCCGGGGGGCCGAAGAGGATGACGGAAGTGTCTCCCCCGCCGTCGACGAGCCGGCGCAGCGGGGCGCCGTCGCCCAGCAGATGCTTCTGGCCGACGACTTCGTCGAGCGTGCGCGGGCGCATCTTCACGGCCAACGGCGCGTGGGAACCCGGGTGGAAGTAGGCGCCGGCGTCGGCACCGTCGTCGACCACGTGCCCGGTTGAACCACCGGTGCCCGGGTCGTCGAAAAGCCCCTGTTCGCCGGCCATGACCGCCTCCCGTTCGCCGTGCCCGAAGACCTTAGGAACCCGCCAGCGCGATGACCGCGCGGGCGAAATCGCCGACCTCGGCGGAACGCGGGTCCTCGCAGCCTCCGGAGAACTCCTCCAGCGCACGCGCGGTGCCCAGCAGATCGCGGCGTTCCAGGGCGCCGCCGCCCAGCGACGCCCCGGACGCGGCCTTCTCGCCCTCGGGGATCTCGACGCCCGCCGTCAGCGCGGCCTGCGGCGAACCATAATGCAGGATCGTGACGGTGATGAGGGTCCAGCCGAGCAGGGCCGTCATCAAACGGGTGCGCAGATGCTGGTCGCCGACGACCTCCGGCCACGGCGCGCGGACCTCTTCGACCCACGACCGGACGAAGGCCTCCGACTCCGCCGGGCTCGGCGGCTCGGTGAACACGTGCAGCGGAAAGCCCGCGATGACGCTGGCGACGTCGAAGGTGGCGTCGCGGAAGCCGGCCCACTCGTAGTCGAGGAAGCCGACGCGGCCGGCCATGAGGATGTTGTCGGGCGCCAGATCGAAGGGCGTGAACGCACGGTGGTGCCCGGAGGAGATGCGCCGCGCGGCCTCGCCGGCCAGGCCCCGCACTCCGTCGGTCACCGGCACGCCGAGGTCCTCCAGGCGGCCCATGCCGGACTCGATGGCCCGGACGATGCCGCGGTCGCGCTCGCCGGAGACGTCCTCGTCCCCGCGATGGCGGGACCACATGCGCGACAGCAGGGTGTTGAACCCGTCTTCGCGATCCGCGGTGCCCGCGTGCATCCGGCCCAGCGCCGCGCCCATCGAGCGCAGCGCGCGCAGCCGCTCGTTCGCGTCGCCCGACTCGAGGACGTCGGCCAGCGTCGGGGCGTCGCCCGCGTCGGAGATGACGATGATCCGCTCGGCGACGTCATGCGCCAACAGCTCCGGGCCCGGGCGGACGTCCTCCGGCAGCGACGTGGCGAACTGGTAGGCCACGATTTCGCGCAGCAGGGCCGGGTCGGCGCCCGCGGCGGAAGACTCCGGCAGACGCTTGACGACGAGCGATCGAACCGGCAGGAACGGATTCGGCGACACCCGCAGCCGCACGACCATGGCACGGCTCGAACCGCCGAGGTCCTCGGGATCCGTCAGCTCCGGCCGACCCCCGAAACGGGAGGACAGCAGTTCGCCGGCGGTGGCGATGATGTCGGCGACGTCGTGGTCGTTGCCGTGGTCGTCGTGGGAATCCATGATCTCCTTGGGCTCGCGCCCGGTGCTGTTAGGCCTGCTGCTTGTTCTGCTTCTTGTCCGCCTTGGGCTTGAAGTCGATGCCCGACTCCTTGCGCTGCTGGGCGGTGACCGGCGCCGGGGCGTCGGTCAGCGGGTCGACGCCGCCGCCGGACTTCGGGAAGGCGATGGTCTCGCGGATCGAGTCCACGCCGGCGAGCAGGGCGACGATGCGGTCCCAGCCGAAGGCGATGCCGCCGTGCGGCGGGGCGCCGAAGGCGAAGGCGTCGAGGAGGAAGCCGAACTTCTCGTGGGCCTCCTCGTCGGTGATGCCCATGACCTCGAACACGCGCTTCTGCACGTCCTGGCGGTGGATTCGGATGGAGCCGCCGCCGATCTCGTTGCCGTTGCAGACGATGTCGTACGCGTAGGCCAGCGCATCGCCCGGGTTCTGGTCGAAGGTGTCCAGGTGCTCCGGCTTCGGCGAGGTGAAGGCGTGGTGCACGGCGGTCCAGGCCGAGTGACCCAGGGCGACGTCGCCGGAGGCCTTGGCGTCGGCGGCGGGCTCGAACATCGGGGCGTCGACGACCCAGGTGAACGCCCAGTCGCCGTCCTTGATAAGGCCCAACTTCTCGGCGATCGCGCCGCGGGCGGCGCCCAGCAGGGCACGGGCCGACTTGGTGTCGCCGGCTGCGAAGAAGATGCAGTCGCCCGGCTTCGCGCCGACGTGGGCGGCGATGCCCTCGCGCTCCGCGTCGGTGATGTTCTTGGCCACCGGGCCGCCCAGCTCGCCGTCTTCGCCGACGAGGATGTAGGCGAGGCCCTTGGCGCCGCGCTGCTTGGCCCACTCCTGCCACGCGTCGAGCTGGCGGCGCGGCTGCGACGCACCGCCCTCCATGACGACGGCGCCGACGTACTCGTTCTTGAACACGCGGAACGTGGTGTCCGCGAAGAAGTCGGTGCAGTCGGTCAGCTCGATGTCGAAGCGCAGATCCGGCTTGTCCGAGCCGTACTTCTCCATGGCCTCGCGGTAGGTCATGCGCGGGATCGGGGTGGTGATCTCGTAGCCGCCCTCGCGCCAGATGGCCACCAGGATCTCCTCGGCCAGGGCGATCACGTCGTCCTGCTCGACGAAGCTCATCTCGACGTCCAGCTGGGTGAACTCCGGCTGGCGGTCGGCGCGGAAATCCTCGTCGCGGTAGCAGCGGGCGATCTGGTAGTAGCGCTCCATGCCGCCGACCATGAGCAGCTGCTTGAACAGCTGCGGCGACTGCGGCAGGGCGTAGAAGGAACCGGGCTTCAGACGGGCCGGGACCAGGAAGTCGCGGGCGCCCTCCGGGGTGGAGCGCGTCAGCGTCGGGGTCTCGATCTCGGTGAAATCGTTGGAATCGAGCACCTGGCGGGCGGCGCGGTTCATGGCGGCGCGCAGGCGCATGATCTTCGCGGGGCCCTCGCGGCGCAGGTCCAGGTAGCGGTACTTCAGGCGGCTTTCCTCGCCGACCTCGTTCGCGCTCGACGCGTCGTCGAGCTGGAACGGCAGCGCGGCGGATTCGTTGAGGATCTCCAGCTCCGTGACGTTGACCTCGATGTCGCCGGAGGCCAGGTTCGGGTTCTCGGATCCCTCGGGGCGGTTTTCCACCACGCCCGTCACCCGCACGCAGTACTCGCTGCGCAGGTGGTGGGCGCGCTCGGCGACCTCGCTTTCACGGAAGACGACCTGGGCCAGGCCCGAACGGTCGCGCAGGTCGATGAAGATGACGCCACCGTGGTCGCGGCGGCGGGCCACCCAACCCGTGAGGGTGACGGACTGTCCGGCCTGGTCGGCGCGGAGCTCGCCGGCGAGATGCGTACGCAGCACTATTGGGGTCCTTCCAATGCTTTGCCTGTGAGAGTTAACCGAGATCGTGCGCCCATCGGGCGCGCGTCGTTGGCAGTGTACCCGCCGCGGCGGACCGGTTTAGGGCCGGGCCGTCGTAAAGCGGGATCGTGTCGGGGCTCCCGCAGCGGCGTTCCTGCTGGCATACTCGGTGCATGACGTTCCGTTCGGATTTTCGGAAGAGCGGCGACCGTGCTCGCCGCGGTGGTGGCGGCCGCGGTGGCATCGCCATCGGCGGCGGCCTCGGCGGCCTGCTCCTCGTCGGCCTGTTCATGCTCCTCGGCGGCGACCCCTCGCAGCTCCAGCAGCCCCAGCAGGGCGGCGGGCAAAACCAGGGCGCCCAGGGCGGCGGCCTTGACCACTGCCAGACCGGCGCCGACGCCAACGAGCACGTCGACTGCCGCATCGAGTTCACCGGCATCTCCGTCGACCGCGTGTGGGCCGAACAGCTGCCCGCCCAGGCCGGCATCCAGTACCAGGCGCCGGGCATCGAGATCTTCACCGGCTCCACCCAGTCCGGCTGCGGCTACGCCTCCTCGTCGACCGGCCCGTTCTACTGCCCCGCCGACGAGTACTCCTACTACGACGTCACCTTCTTCGACCAGCTCGAGCGCATGGGCGGCGGCGACGGCCCGCTCGCCCAGCAGTACGTGGTGGCCCACGAGTTCGCCCACCACATCCAGAAGCTCGAGGGCACGCTCGGCCGCTCCAACTACAACGACCCCGGCCCGGACTCCGACGCCGTCAAGGTCGAGCTCCAGGCCGACTGCTACGCCGGCATCTGGGCGCACTTCGCCGACAAGGGACCCGACGCGATCCTCGAGCCGCTGACCCAGCAGCAGGTCGCCGACGCGCTGCAGACCGCCCGCGCCATCGGCGACGACACCATCCAGGGCCACTCCGGCGGCGACATCCGCCCCGACCTGTGGACCCACGGCTCCGCCGAGCAGCGCGCCGACGCGTTCCTGACCGGCTACCAGACCGGCAAGATGGCGCAGTGCGACACCCTCGAGCGGGGCGTGTACAAGTAGACCCCGATCGGCGACCGATCGGGCCTTTGCCCGGTCAGCGCGCCAACGTGATCAGTATCCCGCCTGGATGAGCGCGACCAGGCCCCAGACCGCGCCGATCGCGAGCGCGATGATGAGCACGGCCAGCACGGCCAGCAGGATCAGCGCGCCGATGAGATAGCGTTTCGACGACTTCGCCGACCCGGCGGGGTCGTCGAGCGCTTTCTGCATCAGCCGCTCGTTGCGGATGTTGGCGCGGAAGAAGAAGTCGAACGCGTCGCCCAACAGCGGGATGGCGCCGATGGTCATGTCGAGCACCAGGTTGAAGGCCATGCGCAGCAGGACGACGAACGGTACCCGGTAACGGATTCCGTCGATGACCAGTCCGGCGGTCGCGACCGCGCCGGCCGCGTCGCCCAGCCCCGGGACTAGTCCGACGAGGGGATCCAGCCCGACCCGGCGTTTCGTGCCGGGGATGGTGAAGAGGTCGTCCATGTAGTGGGCGATGACGCGCGACGTCCGGTTGAGGGCGCGGGGTCGGCCGTCGATGCCGGACTCGGGGTGATTGGCGTTCATGCTCCCCAGAGTAGGCGCCGGTAGCCTGGGCGACATGACCGATGCATCCCCGGGCGACAATGCCACGGCGTTTCTGGCCGCATTCAACGACATCGAGGCCCATCTGCGCCGCGATCTCCGCGCCAAACCGTCGGACGGTTTCAAGTGGATGGTCAACCTCAGCCATCGCAAGCATCGGCTTTCCGACGCCCAGCGTTCCGCTCTGATGGCCTTTTCCGATCTTCGCAACGCGATCAGCCACGGCGAGTATCGAGACGGTCGGCCCATCGCGGACCCGCTGCCCGCGACGGTGGCGGACGCCGAACGCCTGGCCCGCAACCTCATCGATCCGCCGGTGGTGCTCGAGGTTCTGCCGAAGCGCCGGCCGGTGACGGTGTCGCCGGACGACTCGGTGGAGAAGGTCTTCGCCGTGCTCGCGGAGTCGACCTACTCGCAGTTCCCGGTATACGAGGGTGGCGCGGACCGGGGTCGGTGCACCGCGCTGCTGACCACCGACGCCATCGCGATCTGGGTCGCCCACGACTACGGCGACGACGGGCGGCTCGAGGCGAAGACCGTCGCGGACGTGCTGGAGTGGGCCGGTTCGCGGGATCTCCCCTATTTCATGCCCCGCACCGCGACCGTCCAGGACGCCGTCACCGCCCTGACCATTCCGGGCGATGACGGGCTGGTCCCCCGTGCGCTCATCATCACCGAGGATGGCAGTCCCGACCAGAAGCCCCTGCGCGTCGTCGGCGGTGCGGACTTGCCCGTGCTGTGGGCCGAGGTGCAGATCGGGTCGTACTAGCTGCGGACGATCATGTCGGCTTCTTCCGGCTCCGCTTGGCCTTTTCTGCCCGGGCTCCTTCTCCGTGCGCTGTCTCCGGCCCCCTCCCCCCGGCTCCTTCTCCGCGTGCTGTCTCCGGCCGCGTCTCTGCGCAAAACCCGACATCCATATCCCGACATCACCACTGCTGTCGGGGTTTGGCCACGTCAAATCGACTCCTGTCGGGGTTGAGATGTCGGGGTGAAGCCGAGTGGGTGGTGATGTCGGGGTTTGGATGCTGCGGCCGCGCCGAGAAACGTCGGGCTGCGAAGCGCACCCGGTCAAGACTTGCCACGCCGAAAAGCGCACCCGGCCGCAACTCGTCGCGCTGAGAAGCGCACCCCGCCGAAACACGCCGCGCCGCAACACTTGCGCACACGTCAACAACACTTTATTGTTGACGTATCACCAATTAGGGAATCCAGAACCACCGGCTTCGGCCGCAACCAACCACCCGAAGACCACACCAGGAGTCATCATGCAGTTCGGCATCTTCACCATCGGCGACGTCACCACCGACCCGACCAACGGCACCACCCCCACCGAGCACGAGCGCATCGACGCCATGACCCAGATGGCGCTGAAGGCCGAGGAAGTCGGCCTCGACGTCTTCGCCACCGGCGAGCACCACAACCCGCCGTTCGTGCCCTCCTCCCCGACGACCCACCTCGGCTACATCGCGGCGAAGACCGAGAAGCTGCAGCTGTCGACGGCCACCACGCTGATCACCACCAACGACCCGGTGAAGATCGCCGAGGACTTCGCCTTCCTGCAGCACCTCTCGGGCGGCCGCGTCGACCTCATGATGGGCCGCGGCAACACCGGCCCGGTCTACCCGTGGTTCGGCAAGGACATCCGCCAGGGCATCCCGCTGGCCGTGGAGAACTACCACCTGCTGCGCCGCCTGTGGCGCGAGCGCCCGGTCAACTGGTCCGGCGAGTTCCGCACCCCGCTGCAGGGCTACGTGTCCACCCCGTGGCCGCTGGACGACACCCCGCCGTTCGTGTGGCACGGCTCGATCCGCTCCGTGCAGATCGCCGAGCAGGCCGCGTTCTACGGCGACGGCTTCTTCCACAACAACATCTTCTGGAACAAGGAGCACACGGCGAAGATGGTCAACATCTACCGCCGCCGCTTCGAGCAGTACGGCCACGGCCAGGCGGACCAGGCCATCGTCGGCCTGGGCGGCCAGGTCTTCATCGGCGACACGGAGGAGAAGGCGAAGAAGTTCTTCCGCCCCTACTTCGACAACGCCCCGGTCTACGGCCACGGCCCGTCGCTGGAGGAGTTCACGGAGATGACGCCGCTGACCGTCGGCACGGTCGAGCAGGTCGTCGAGCGCACCATGCAGTTCGCCGACTGGGTGGGCGACTACCAGCGCCAGCTGTTCCTCATGGACCATGCCGGCCTGCCGCTGGAGGTCGTCCTGGAGCAGATCGAGATCCTGGGCAAGGAGGTCGTCCCGGAGGTCCGCCGCCGCATGGAGGCCCGCCGCCCGGAGCACGTCCCCTCGGACCCGCCGACCCACGCCACCCTGAAGCTCGACCGCGAGCACCCGCACCACAAGGTGCAGCCGGGCCGCGTCGAGGACAAGTAGCCCCACCTCCACGCCGCTCGCATCCCCGGAAAGGAACGTTCCCATGCGCACCATCGCAGTCATCACGGCCGGCCTGTCCACGCCGTCGTCGACGCGCCAGCTCGCCGACATGCTCGGCGACGCCACCGTCGCCGCCATCACCGCCCGCGGGGAGTCCGGGGAGGTCAAGGTCATCGAGGTCCGCGATCTCGCCCGTGACCTCGCCGACGCGTTCACCGTCGGCGGCCTGTCCTCGGAGGCCCTCGACGAAGCGCGCCGCACCGTCGCCTCGGCGGATGCGGTCATCGCGGTGTCGCCGGTGTTCAAGGCCTCGTACTCGGGCCTGTTCAAGATGTTCATCGATTCGCTTGACGACGACGCCCTGCGGTCCGTGCCCACCGTTCTCGGGGCGACCGCCGGCACCGCCCGCCATTCGCTGGCGGTCGACCATGCGCTGCGTCCGCTGTTCTCCTACATGGGCGCGATGGTCGCGCCGACCGGCGTGTTCGCCGCGACGGACGATTTCGGCGCCGCCACCTTCACCGGCGGCGGCAGCGGCAAGGGCGGGGACGATCAGGGCACCGCTCCCCTGACCTCGCGCGTGTCCCGCGCGGCCGGCGAGCTCGCCGATCTGGTCCTGGCGCAGGGCGTCGGCGGTCTGGCCGCCGGTGCCACCCGCCGCTCGGGCTCGGGCATCGAGGCGCCGTCCGGCCCCTCCTTCGGCGACCTGCTCAAGGGCCACTTGGGCTGAGGCCCGTCCGTCCGGCCGGCTGACGCGCCCCCGTGATCCGCATGCTCCTCTACCCTCGGGGCATGCGGATCATCCCCAACATCTGGTGCGACGGCACGGCCCTCGAGGCGGCCGAGTTTTACGCGGGCATCTTCCGGGAGGGGGCGATCACGAAGATCGTCACCTACCCCGAGGAAGGGCTCCCCGACTTCCAGGCCAACATGGCCGGTCGGCCGTTGACCGTGGACGTCGAAATCCACGGCAGGCCCCTGACCCTCATCAACGCCGGTCCGGAATTCCGGCCGAATCATTCGATCAGCTTCCTGCTCAACTTCGACCCGGCGGCGTTCGGCGATGACGGAGACGACGTCGCCAAGCGAGCGGACCTGGCCCGGGAGTACCTGGACGAGGTCCACGACGCGTTGATCGACGGCGGCGAGTCGATGATGGAGCTCGGCGAGTATCCGCACAGCCCCCGCTACGCGTGGATTCGCGACCGCTACGGCGTGACCTGGCAGCTGATGCTGACCGATCCGGAGGGCGAGCCGCGGCCGTTCCTCGCGCCGTCGTTCATGTTCGGCGGCGAGAACCAGGACAAGGCGCGTGAGGCGACCGACTTCTGGATCGGCGTCTTGTCGGACGCGGGCGCGGAGGACACCGCCCGGGGCGCCCTCGTCGAGTACGACCACGGCGCCGTCATGTTCACCGACTTCCGTCTGGCCGGAGAGTGGTTTGCGGCGATGGACTCCGCGGTCCCGCAGGACACCGCATTTAACGAGGGGATCTCGCTCCTCGTCGAGTGCCGGCCCGGCGAGCAGCTCGACCGCGTGTGGGACGCGCTGTCGTCGGATCCCGCCGCCGAGCAGTGCGGCTGGTGCAAGGACCGCTACGGCCTGTCCTGGCAGGTCGTGCCCGACACGATGGACGAGCTGATGACGCGTCCGGGCGCCTACGAGAAGATGATGTCGATGAAGAAAATCGATCCCGACGGGTTCTGACCCGCGTCATCGTCGATCGGCACCGGTGCCGTCACGTCGGCGGAACATCCCGGAAACGCTTCATTTGTAGTGTGGGCCACATGACCATCAGCGTCGTGGACCTGTTCAGCATCGGCATCGGGCCATCGTCGTCGCACACCGTAGGCCCGATGCGGGCGGCGTCGAAGTTCATCTCCGGGCTGCCGCCGGCATTCCTCGGCGAGCCGCATGACTCCCCGGCCGGTTCGCGTGACGACGGCCCGGCGCCCACCTTCACCACCGGATCCCCGCGGTTCACCGTCGACGTCGAGTTGCGCGGATCGCTCGCCGCGACGGGCAGGGGCCACGGCACGGATCGCGCCGTGCTGCTGGGACTGGCCGGACACGACCCGGAGACGGTCCCGCCGGACGCGGAACCCCCGCCCGGTGCGAGGGTGCCGGAGGAAGGCACGGTCGAGAAGACGGCGGACGGTGGCCGACACTTTTCCTACCGGGTCACATTCGACGCGGAGGAAATCGAGGGCCACCCCAACGGCATGGTCTTCACCGCCCGCCGCGGCGATGAGGAGTTCACCCAAGAATGGTTCTCGGTGGGCGGCGGTTTCGTCTTGTCCGGCGAGGAAATCGCGGCCCGCGGCAATGGCCCGGCCGGGTTGGGCGCGGGCGCGTCGACGACCGGGCGGAGCGGGACGATCCCCCACCCCTTCACCACGGGCGACGAGCTGCTCGAACACTGCGAACGCGGGGGCCTCGATGTCTCGGACGTCTTGGCCGCCAATGAAGCCGCGCTTCACGGTGACTACGAAATCGTCGAAAAGCACTTGGACGCGGTGTGGTCGACCATGCGCTCGTGCATCGACGCGGGCGTCGGCGCCGGCGTCGACGTCCCGGACGCCAATGGCGGCATCCTTCCTGGCGGACTCGGCGTGCGGCGACGGGCTCCCGAACTGCACCGGCAGCTCATGGGCATGCGGTCCGATGAAAAGCCGGATCCGCTGGCGGCCATGGAATGGGTGAACCTGTGGGCGTTGGCGGTCAACGAGGAGAACGCCGCCGGCGGACGCGTCGTGACCGCCCCGACGAATGGTGCCGCGGGCATCGTGCCGGCGGTCATGCGCTACGCGCACGAGTACGTCACCGGGTTCACTCCCCAGGCGGCTCACCGCTTCCTCCTCGCGGCCGGCGCGATCGGGATCGTGGTGAAGGAGAACGCGTCGATCTCCGGCGCCGAAGTCGGGTGCCAGGGCGAAGTCGGCTCGGCGGCCGCGATGGCCGCCGCCGGATTGTGCGAGGTTTTGGGCGGCGATCCCCGCCAGGTGGAAAACGCCGCGGAGATCGCCCTCGAACACAACCTGGGCCTGACGTGCGATCCCGTGGGCGGTCTCGTCCAGATTCCCTGCATCGAGCGCAACGCCGTGGCGGCCGTGCAGGCGATCAACGCCGCGAGGTTGGCCAGGCTGGGCGACGGCGACCATGCCGTCACCCTCGATGAAGTGGTGGAGACGATGGCGGCCACCGGCCGTGACATGATGACCAAGTACAAGGAGACGTCCACGGGCGGCCTCGCCGTGGCACTGCAGATGCCCGTGAACAGGACGGCGTGCTGATCAGATGCCGGTCCCGATCCCCCGAATCATCGCCGCTTCCGGTCTGGCCGCCCTCGGCTTGTTCCAGACGGGCCTCGCGGCGGGCATTCCGTGGGGCGAAGCCTCGTACGGCGGCGCCCATCGCGGCACGCTTCCGGACCGGTTGCGGGCGACCAGCGCCGTCGCCGCGCCCGTCTATCTCACCGCAGCCGGAGTCGTCGGAAAGGGAGCGGCGCCGCGGGCCTTGCTCGGCGCCATCGCCGGCATCATGGGCGTCGCCGTGATCCCGAACCTTGCCTCGCCGTCCCCGAAGGAACGGCTCTGGGCGCCGGTGTGCGCGGCAATTGCCGTCGCCTCGGCGATGGAACTGCGGCGCACCGACTAGACCGGTGAGCGCGAAGGTGAGCGCGCGGCTTGGCCCGCGTTCCTACTGATTCAGGCGCGCCTGCAGCTGGGCGACGACGTCGTCAAGCTTGACCGCGTCCTGCTCGTGAGCGGTCAAGTCCTTGAGCTGGACCTCGCCCGCCGCGAGCTCGGACTCGCCGAGCACCAGCGCAAAGCGGGCGCCGGCGCGGTCGGCGCCCTTCATCGCGCCCTTGAGGCCGCGGCCGCCGTAGGACATGTCGGAGCTGATCCCCGCATCGCGGAGCTTGCCGACGAGCACCGCCATCGCACGCGAGGCGTCCTCGCCCAGCGCCACGCCGTAGACGTCGACGCGGCGCTCGTCGCCGAAGGTCTTGCCCTCGGTCTCCAGCGCCAGCAGGGCGCGGTCGACGCCGAGGCCGAAGCCGATGCCCGACAGCTCCTGGCCGCCGAGCTGCGCCATCAGGCCGTCGTAGCGCCCGCCGCCGCCGATGCCGGACTGCGCGCCCAGGCCATCGTGGACGAACTCGAAGCAGGTCTTGGTGTAGTAATCCAGGCCGCGGACCATGCGCGGGTTGATCACGTACTCGACGCCCATGTCGTCGAGGAGGCCGGTCACGGTCTCGAAGTGGGTGCGGCATTCGTCCGACAGGTGGTCGAGCATGAGCGGCGCGTCGGCGGTCATCTCCTTGACCTCCGGGCGCTTGTCGTCGAGCACGCGCAGCGGGTTGAGCTCGGCGCGGCGGCGGGTCTCCTCGTCCAGCGGCAGGCCGAAGAGGAAGTCCTGGAGCTTCCGGCGGTACTCGGGGCGGCAGGAATCGTCGCCCAGCGAGGTCAGCTCCAGGCGGTGGCCGGTCAGGCCGATGCCGCGGAACGACGCGTCGGCCAGGGCCACGACCTCGGCGTCCAGGGCCGGATCATCGACTCCGATCGCCTCGACGCCGACCTGCTGCAGCTGGCGGTACCGGCCGGCCTGCGGGCGCTCGTAGCGGAAGAACGGGCCGGCGTAGGACAGCTTCACCGGCAGCTGGCCCCGGTCGAGGTTGTGCTCGATGACGGCGCGCATGACGCCGGCGGTGCCCTCCGGGCGCAGCGTCACGGACCGGTCGCCGCGGTCGGCGAAGGTGTACATCTCCTTCGACACCACGTCGGTCGACTCGCCCACGCCGCGGGCGAACAGGCCGGTGTCCTCGAAGACGGGCAGCTCGATGTGCTCGTAGCCCGCCAGGCGGGCGCGATGCTGCAGGTAACCGCGCACGGCCTCGAAGGCGCGGGAGTTCGGCGGAACGTAGTCCGGAACGCCCTTCGGCGCGGTGAAGGGGCGGATCTTCTGCTTCTTCTGCTGCTCGGTCACCCGGGCAACCTTACTTCACCTGCGCGAGGAACGGATTATGGGCCTTCTCCCGGCCGATCGTCGACGTCGGACCGTGGCCCGGCAGGATGGTCAGGTCGTCGTCGAGGGGAAGGACGCGGTTCTTCAGCGAGTCCATCATGTCCTGCGGGTCGGCGCCGGGCAGATCCGTGCGGCCGATGGAACCGGCGAAGAGCACGTCGCCGGAGAACACGATCTCGTCGCCGCCGTCGAACGCGCGCAGCATGACGCATCCCGGCGAGTGCCCCGGCGCGTGGATGACCTCGAACGCCAGACCCGCGAACTTGACCTCCTCGCCGTCGTCGAGGTCGTGGATGTCCGTCGGCGGCACCATCTCGGCGACGTTGAACATCTTGCCCAGGCTCAGGCCCGCGCCGATCAGCGGATTGTCCAGCATGAAGCGGTCATGCGGGCTGATGTACACGGGAATCCCCCACTCGCGGGACACGTCGCCGACGTCGCGGGTGTGGTCGATGTGCCCATGCGTCAGCAGCACGGCCTCGGGCTTGAGGTTGCGTTGCTCGCACTCCGCCTTCAGCCGCCCCAGCGCGTCCATGCCCGGGTCGATGATGACCACGGGGATCGGGCCGTCGGCCGCGTCGCCTTCCATCGAATGGCCGGTGGCGACGTAGCAGTTGGTCTCGAGCGGACCGGAGGGGAAGCCGATGATCTCCATGGGACTCCAATCTGGGAGGGATCGGTGACGCGGTGTGCGGGCGCGCGCATCCTCGGGCGCGCAGTGTTTCGTCGAACATACTACTTGCCGCGGATTCGCCCCGAATCCGTTCCGGATCCGACCCGAATGTCCCTCGCCCGCACGGCCCCGTTCCCCACGCGGAGGCCTTCGCAGGGCATAATGTTCTGCTGGACGTCACGCCAGATGTCACGCGAGACCGGTACACGATCGAAAGAGGCAACCGTGCAGGGCAATGAACAGCGACGCCGCGAGGCGATGAAGAACCTGGAGCGCGAGCTCGGCCGCCGCGACCGTGCGGAGAAGGCCAAGCCATTGGGCGTCGTGGTCACCACCCTGGCCATCCTGGTCGTCCTGGTCGGCGGCATTTGGTTCCTGACCACCATGGGCGACGACGAGGAAGACGTCACCGCCAGCGAGACGGAGACCACCTCGCCGGAGCTGACCCCGCTGGCCATGGCCCGCGCCGAGGCGCTCCCCGACACCGTCACCTGCGAATACCCGGCCGGCGGCGGCGAGGCGGCCAAGGACGTCTCCACCCCGAAGACCGACGGCATCGCCACCACCGGCACCGTCACGGTCACGCTGAAGACCAACCATGGCGACGTGCCCATGGAGCTCGACCGCTCCATGTCCCCCTGCGCGGTCAACGCCATCGAGCACCTGGCCAAGGAGGGCTACTACAACGACACGGTCTGCCACCGCATGACTTCCGGCGGCCTCAACGTCCTGCAGTGCGGCGACCCGTCCGGCTCCGGCGCCGGCGGCCCGGGCTTCACCTTCAAGGACGAGTACCCGGTCGACGAGGCCGACGCCGCGTCCTCCGTCGTCTACCCCGAGGGCTCCATCGCGATGGCCAACTCCGGCCCGGACACCAACGGTTCGCAGTTCTTCCTCAACTACGGTGACGGCCAGCTCCAGCCGTCCTACTCGGTCCTGGGCACCATGACGCCGGAGGGCCTGGACGTGGTCAAGGGCATCTCCGAGAAGGGCATCGAGGGCGGCCAGCTCGACGGCAAGCCCGCCGAAGAGGTCCGCATCGAGTCCGCCACGGTCTCCTAGACCCTCGCGGCACGGCGCCGGCTCGTCCCCGGCGCTTGAAGCTTCACGACGGCCACCGGCCCCGCACATCACTGTGCGGGGCCGGTTTTCGTCGTCACGCAAAGGCGCGCGAACGTGGCGCGGAGGTGAAGCGCCCTACCCTCCGCTGGTGACGCGGAAGACGTCGTAGACGCCCTCGATGCCGCGCAACACGGAGATGATGTAGCCGAGTTGCTTGATGTCCGAGACCTCGAACGTGAAGCGCATGACCGCCACGCGATCCTCCGCGGTGTGCGAGGAAGTCGCGATGATGGGCACCTTCTGCTCGCTGATCGTGCGGGTGATCTCCGAGAGCAGACCGTGGCGGTCCAGGGCCTCGATCTGCACCGTGACGGTGAAGACCGCTCCGGAGGAGTCGCTGGCCCACTCGACGTCGATGAGGCGCTCCGGCTCTTCCTTGAGCTTCGCGGCGTTCGTGCAGTCGGTGCGGTGGACGCTGACCCCGCCGCCGCGGGTGACGAAACCGAAGATCTCGTCGCCCGGCACCGGGGTGCAGCACTTGGCCAGCTTCGCCATCATGTCCGCCGAACCGGCCACCAGGACGCCGGCGCCGTCGGCGCGGCGGCGCTTCTCCGGGGCCTGCAGCTTCGACAGCGGCGTCCGCGCGGCGAGCTGATCCTCGGCGTCGTCCTTGCTGGAGAACTGCGCCATGAGGCGGTTGGTGACGTGCTTGGCGCCCACCGTGCCCTCGCCGATGGCCGTGTACAGCGCGTCGACGTCGGCGAAATTGAGCTCCGAGGCGATCTGCTTCATCGTCTGCGGCGTGAACAGGCGGTGCATGGGCAGGCCGCCGCGCTGGACCTCCGCGGCCAGGGCGTCGCGGCCGGCGTCGAGCGCCTCCTCGCGGCGTTCCTTGGCGAACCACTGGCGGATCTTCGCCTTGGCGCGCGGGGACTTCACGAACGACGCCCAGTCCTTCGACGGGCCCGAATGCTGGTCCTTGGAGGTGAACACCTCCACCCGGTCGCCGGTCTTCAGCGCCGATTCAAGGGCCACGAGCTTGCCGTTGACCTTCGCGCCGATGCAGCGGTGGCCGATCTCCGTGTGAACCGCGTAGGCGAAGTCCACGGGGGTCGCGTCCATGGGCAGCGTCATGACGTCGCCCTTGGGCGTGAACACGAATATCTCGTTCGAGGCGAGGTCGTAGCGCAGCGAATCGAGGAACTCGTTGGGGTCCGCGGCCTCCCGCTGCCAGTCGAGCAGCTGGCGCATCCACGCCATCTGGTCGACCTCGGCGGCGTCGCCCTTGTGCGAGCCCTTCGTCTCCTTGTACCGCCAATGCGCCGCGATGCCGTACTCGGCGTTGTAGTGCATCTCGTGCGTGCGGATCTGCACCTCCAGGGCGTTGCCGCCCGGGCCGATCACCGTGGTGTGCAGCGACTGGTAGACGCCGAAGCGCGGGGCCGAGATGTAGTCCTTGAAACGGCCCGG
This sequence comes from Corynebacterium sp., assembly GCF_012837295.1. GTDB lineage: Bacteria > Actinomycetota > Actinomycetes > Mycobacteriales > Mycobacteriaceae > Corynebacterium. The sequence continues at coordinate 17,133 of NZ_DURI01000373.1, forward strand.
CATCGGCTGGTACAGCGAATGCACCGCGCCCATGGCGGCATAGCAGTCCTTCGTGGTGTCCACGAGGACGCGGATGCCCACCAGGTCGAAGATCTCGTCGAAGTCGTGTCCGCGGACGATCATCTTCTGATAGATCGACCAATAGTGCTTCGGCCGGCCCATGACGGTGGCCTCGATGTGCGCGTCGCGCAGATCGGCGGTGACCCCGTCGGAAACCTGCTTCAGGTACCGGTCGCGCTGCGGCGCGCGGTCGGCGACCAAGCGGACGATTTCGTCGTACTTCTTCGGATAGAGGATGGCGAAGGACAGGTCCTCCAGCTCCCACTTCACGCTGGCCATGCCCAGCCGGTGCGCCAGCGGGGCGATGACCTCGAGGGTCTCGCGGGCCTTCTTCGCCTGCTTCTCCGGCGGCAGGAAGCGCATGGTGCGCATGTTGTGCAGGCGGTCGCAGACCTTGATCACCAGCACGCGCGGGTCCTGGCTCATGGCCACGACCATCTTGCGCACGGTCTCGCCCTCTGCGGCGGAACCCAGCGCGACCTTGTCCAGCTTGGTCACCCCGTCGACCAGCCGCGCGACCTCCGGCCCGAAGTCCCCGGTGAGATCATCGAGGGAGTAGTCGGTGTCTTCCACCGTGTCGTGGAGCAGAGCGGCGACCAGCGTCGTGGTGTCCATGCCGATTTCCGCGGCGATGGTGGCCACGGCCAGCGGGTGCGTGATGTACGGCTCCCCCGACTTCCGCTTGACGCCCTCGTGGAGCTTCTCGGCGATGTCGTAGGCCTTCTGCAGCTGCGACAGATCGGCGCGCGGATGCACCTCGCGATGGATCGCCACCAGCGGATCCAGCACCGGGTTGACCTTCGTGCGGGCCCCCGTGAGGCTCCGGGCCAGGCGTGCGCCGTAGCGGCGCGGCGACCGATCAGCCATTCTCCGCCCCAGAAACGGAATCGACGGCCACGCCGGAATCGGAAGCGGGATCCGAGACGGAGAAGGAGCCGGCATCGGTGTCGGAGTCTTCGTTGACCACGTACAGCGGCAGGTCGGACAGCTTCTCGCGGCCGCCCAGGCCGGGCACCTCGAGGACGGCGCACAGGCCGGTGACCTCGGCGCCGCACTTCTCCAGCAGCGCTCGGGCCGCCGCCATGGTGCCGCCGGTGGCCAGGACGTCGTCGACGAGGACGACGCGCTTGCCCTCGAGGTCCAGCCCCGAGGCCGGGATCTCCAGCGCCGCCGACCCGTACTCGAGGTCGTAGGACTCGGTGTGCACCGGCGGGGGCAGCTTGCCCTTCTTGCGGACGGCCAACACGCCCAGGCCCATGCGGTACGCCACGGCGGAACCGATGAGGAACCCTCGGGCGTCGAGGCCGCCGATCACGTCGGCCCCGAACCCCGTGCACGCATCCGCGACCTCATCGACGATGAGGCGGAACCCCTCGGGATCCGCGAGCACCGGGGTCAGGTCCTCGAAGAGGACGCCGTCGGTCGGAAAATCGGGCACCAGACGGATCAAATCGTCCAGCGCGGCCCGCGCATTTTCATATCCCACGGGGATCCTCGCTTTCAGGGAAACGGGAGCAAGACGCAACCACTAGGCGTTGTCGCGACAACGTTACCCTCATCTTTCCACGCTTCGTGCACGCCGAGGGCACCGGCCCGGTCACGCGAAAACGCCCGCCCGGAAAGCACGGTGCTCTCCGGGCGGGCGCGATGGTTCGCGGGCGTCAGGTCATCGACCCGGCCGCCAGGTCGACGGGCGCGGGGCGTCTCCCCCATCGGCGATGTCGTCGGCCGCGCCCGGAGTCCGCGGCGCCTTCTTCTCCGGCGTCTTCTGCTCGGGCACTGTCGTCTCCGACGCAGTCGCACCGCGGGTGGGCGGCGTCGGCGTCGCGATCGACCTGCGGGCCGGGGCCGGTGCCGCGGCGGCAGCGTCGTCAAGCGAATCGTCCGCATCCGGCGCAATGCCGTCCTCGTCCGGGCCACCGAAGCCCGGGGCCGTGCCCGCGGCGCGCGCGTCGGCGACCTTGCGGTCGTGTGCGATGTAGTCCTTCTGCCTGCGCTTCAGCGACACCAGGAAAGACGCCGCCAGGAAGATCGACGAGAACGTGCCCTGGACGATGCCGATGACCTGCACCAGCGCCAGGTCCTTCAGCGTGCCCACGCCGAGCAGGCCGACGGCGATGACCATCAGCGCGATGATCGGCAGCAGCGACGACACCGTGGTGTTGATCGAGCGCATGATCGTCTGGTTGACCGCCAGATTCACCTGCTCGGAGTACGTGCGGCGCGTCGACTGCCGGAAACCGGCGGTGTTCTCGCGGACCTTGTCGAAGACGACGACGGTGTCGTACAGCGAGAAGGACAGCACGGTGAGCAGGCCGATGACGGTGGCCGGGGTGACCTCGAAACCGACCAGCGAGTAGATGCCGGCGATGACGACGCCGTCGATGGCCAGCGCGCCGATCGCCGCGATGGCCATGTCCCGCTCGAAGCGGAACGCGATGTACGCGAAGACCAGGGCCAGGAACACGGCCATCGCCAGGATCATGCGCTCGGTGACCGCACCGCCCCAGGACTCGGAGACGGTGGAGTCGCCGATGGCGTCCGGCGTGGCCTCGCCCGAGGCGTCGACCGGCCGGAACTCCTCGTAGAGCGCCATGCGGGCCTCGTTGATGGTGTCCTCGCCGATGCGCTCGGAGGTGATCTCCAGGACGCGGGCGTCGCCGGAGCCGATGATCTGCACCAGCTTCGGCTCGACGCCGGTGGCCTCCTCGAAGACCTCCTGCGCCTGCTCCTCGGTGACGCCGGCGGGCGGCATGGTCATGCGGGTGCCGCCCTCGAAATCGATGCCCAGCGCGAAACCGCGGAAGGCCATCGCGGCGATGCACACCAGCAGGACCACCGCGGTGATGCCGTACCAGGTGCGTCGCTTGCCGATGACGTCGATGCCACCGGAACCCGTGTAGAGGCGCGTGAAGAAGCCGCGGTCGGCGACCGCCCGGTCGCGCTCGTCGACGGCGATGGCGGAATCGGTGAGTGCGGTGTCTCGGTTGTCCGACATGGTCACTTCGCCTCCTGCGGCTCGGTGCGGGCCCGGCCCGCTTTACGACGGTTGGCGCCCCGGTCCGAGGCCAGCTTCATCACCGAACCGAACCCGTTCATCGACGGCTTCGCCAGCGACGGGAACTTTCGCGTCGCCAGGATCACCAGCGGCGCGGTGACCAGGAAGGCCGTGACGATGTCGAAGATGGTGGACAGGCCCAGGGTGAAGGCGAAGCCGCGGACGTCGCCGACCGCCAGGACGTACAGCACGACTGCGGCGATGACGGACACGAAGTTGCCCGCGAGGATCGTCCCCTTGGCGGAGCGCCAGGCGTGCGGAACCGCCGAACGGAACGTGCGGCCGATGCGCAGCTCGTCCTTGATGCGCTCGAAGAAGACGATGAAGGAGTCGGCCGTGGTGCCGATCGAAATGATGATGCCCGCGATGCCCGCCAGATCCAGCGAGTAGCCGATCCAGCGGCCCAGCAGGACCAGCACGCCGTAGATCATCGCGCCGGACGCCGCCATCGAAATGATGGAGATGGCGCCGAGGCCGCGGTAGAGCGCCAGGGCGTAGAGCACGATGAGGCCGATGCCGACCAGACCGGCGAGCACGCCGGCCGACAGCGACGCCGAACCCATCGTGGCGGGGATCGTCGTGGCGGTGCCGCCCGGTTCCCCGTCCTCGCCGGCGAAGCTCAGCGGGAGGGCGCCGTAGCGCAGGTTGTTCGCCAGCGTCTGGGCCTCGTCGATGGTGAAGTCGCCCGTGATGCGGGTGGCCTGGCCGACCGGGGTCGGGTCCTGGATGACCGGGGCCGAAATGACCTCGGAGTCCAGCACGATGGCCACCTGGCGCTGCAGGTAGTCGGTGGTCAGCTGCGTCCACGTGCGGCCGCCCGCGTCCTCGTTGCCCGACTTGAAGCTGAAGGACACCTGGACCTCGCCGGACTGCTGGTCGTAGCCGCCGTTGATGGGCGCATTGGTGTCGATGTCGTCGCCGGACAGGCGCTTGCCGTCGACCTCGTCGGTCTCGCCGACGAGCAGCGGCGCCGGATCGAGCAGCATGGCGCCGCCCGGGTTGTTAGGGTCGCAGGTGACCAGCGGCTTCGCCGGATCATCCGCGCCGGCCAGCGGGTCGGCCGCCTCGGGGTCGTCGCAGCGCATGAGGGTGGTGGCCGCGAAGAGCTTGGTCGGGTCATCGGACTGGCGGGAGTCCAGGAGGACCTCGCGGACCTTCTCGCGGCGCTCGGCCGCCTCGACCGAGTTCGCGGGCTCCGGCGCGGCCTCGGCGTCGACGGTCTGGACGGGGCCCAGGTCGCGCTGGAGATCCGCCGGGACGGGCTCATCGGGGTTCTGCTGCTCGAAGGCGGTGCGCCGCTCCTCGATGTTCTTGCCCCACTGGTCGTGGAGCTCCTTGAGGTTGGCGTTGGCGTCCTCGGGGGTGAGCAGCCCGACTTCCACCCAGTCATCGGCCATCGTCTTCGTGACCTCCGCGAGCGCGGCCTCGTCCGGGTTCTCCGGCGTGGCCACGGGGCGGAAGAACAGCTGCGAGGTCTGGCCGAGGGCGCGGGCCTCCTGCGAATCCTCGCCGGGCACGGTGATCACGAGCGTGTCGCCGTCGGTGACGACCTGCGCGCCGGTGACGCCCATGCCGTTGACGCGGTTCTCGAGGATGCGGCGCGCCTGGTCCAGCTGGTCTTGCGTGGGCTGCTCGCCCTGCGGGACGAGGGTGACGCGGGTGCCGCCCTGCAGGTCGATGCCGAGCTTCGGCGTCGCCTCACGGTTGCCGGTGAAGAACACCAGGACGTAGGTCAGCACGAGCAAGGCGACGAAGAGCAGCAGCGACCACTGCGGCCATTTCGCGCGGAAACCGCGGTTGGCGCCGCGGGATGGGCTTGCCAAGGGGAACTCCTGGGGGTGTGCGGGTCGGTGGACCGGTCGTGTCCCGTGCTCGGCACGGGTTCGGCGGACCCCGTGGTCGGGGCCCGCTCGGAGGGCCTTAGACGGCGTCGTCGCCCGTGGTGCCGCGGTTCGGGGCCTTCGGCTCGGACTCGCGGACCTGCTCGGCCTGCGGCGCCTGCGCGGTCTGCGGGGCGGCCTTGGACTCTTCCTCGTTGACGTTGCGGACGATGGCGGCGCGCTCCCAGCGGGTGACGATGCCCTCGGCGATCTCCAGGTCGACGGTCTTCTCGTCCACGGCGACGACGATGCCGTGCTGGCCGGAGCCGGTGAGCACCTCCGCGCCCGGAGCGAGGCGGGCCTGCATTTCGCGGATCTGGCGGAGCTGCTTGTTCTGGCGGAAGGTCGTCCAGATGGGCAGAGCCAGCAGAACGACCATGAGGATCAGGAGAAGAATCGGGTCCATGAGCGGAGAGTCTAACGTCTGGGCCCCGCAGCCTCGCGACCCCCGTGCCGGTTGAGACGTGGCTCACGTGCCTCACCGGAGACCGATGGCGCCCTCCGGCGGTTCGAGGCCGAGGTGGCGCCAGGCCGTCGTCGTGGCCACGCGACCGCGCGAGGTTCTGGCGATCATTCCCGCGCGGACGAGGTACGGCTCGCAGACCTCTTCGACGGTGCCGGGCTCCTCGCCCACCGCCAGCGCCAGCGAATTGACGCCGACGGGACCGCCGCCGTGCCCCCTGACCAGCGCGTCGAGGACGGCACGGTCCAGTCGGTCGAGGCCAAGCTCGTCGACGTCGAACACGAGCAGCGCCGCTCGCGCGGCCCCGATGTCGATGACTCCCCCTGCGTGGACATCCGCGAAGTCGCGGACGCGGCGGAGCAGGCGGTTGGCGATGCGAGGCGTACCGCGCGACCTCGAGGCGATCTCCACCGCCGCTTCGGGGCTGACGTCCACGCCGAGGATGCCCGCGGCACGGGTGACCACCTTGGTCAGATCCGGGACGTCGTAGAACTCCATCTGCGCGGTGAAGCCGAATCGGTCGCGCAGAGGACCGGTGAGCATGCCGGAGCGGGTCGTGGCGGCCACGAGGGTGAACGGCGGGATCTCCAGCGGGATCGAGGTCGCGCCGGGACCCTTGCCCACGATGACGTCGATCCGGAAGTCCTCCATGGCCATGTAGAGCATTTCCTCCGCAGGCCGGGCGATGCGGTGAATCTCGTCGATGAAGAGGACGTCGCCCTCCATGAGGTTGGACAGCATCGCCGCCAGGTCGCCCGCCCGTTCCAGCGCCGGACCCGACGTCATGCGCAGCGACGTGCCGAGCTCCTGGGCGATGATCATGGCCATCGTCGTCTTGCCCAGGCCCGGCGGCCCCGACAGCAGAATGTGGTCGGGCGTCACGCCACGCCCGCGCGCGCCGCCCAGGACGAGCTCGAGCTGACTGCGGACCTTCGGCTGGCCGATGAACTCGTCCAGCGACTTCGGGCGCAGGCTGACCTCGGCGTCGACCTCGGCCGACTGGGCGCGCGCGTCGACGTCGCGCGGGCCCGTGAGGTTGAACTCGGTGCGCTCCACATCAGACATGATCAGTCATCCTATTCGTCGCGCCGGCTCAGGCGCCCAGGGCCTTCAACGAGGCGCGCAATGCCGCCGACGTGTCCAGGGACGGATCGGCCGCGAGCACTTCCTCCACCGCCGCGGCAGCCTCCTGCTCCCGGAACCCGAGCCCGGTGAGAGCGCCCACGACCTGGTCCGCGTCGGCCGCGGGCACCGTCGCGTTCGCGCCCGGCCTGGCTTGCGCCGCTCCTTCGCCCGGGCCCCCGGTGGCCGGCGGCGCGGCGAAGGGCGCGACCTTGTCCTTGAGTTCCACGAGCATCCGCTCGGCCATGCGTTTGCCCACGCCATTGGCCGACTGCAGCCGCTTGGCGTCGCCGCCGGCAACCGCCGCAGCAACGTCGGCCGGATCGAGCACCTGCAGCACCGCCATGGCCAGCCGCGGCCCCAGCCCCGACACCGTCTGCAACAGCTCGAACATCTCCCGCTCCGCCGCCGCCGCGAACCCGTACAGGGTCATGGCGTCCTCGCGGACCACGAGCGTGGTCAGCAGAAAACCCTCCTCGCCCCTCGCCAAAGTGGCCCCCGTCCGGGCGGTCACGGTGATCAGATGGCCGATCCCTCCGCACTCGACGACGACGTGGGCCGCGCCCAGGTCGATGACCGTGCCGCGCACCGATGCGATCACTGCAATGCCTCCTTCGCGCGCGCCAACAGCGGCGCCCGCCAACAATGGCAGATGGCCAACGCCAGGGCGTCGGCGGCATCCGCCGGCTTCGGGGGTTCGGACAACCCGAGGATCCGGGTCACCATGGTGGTCATCTGCGCCTTGTCCGCGCGGCCGTTGCCCGTCAACGCCTTCTTGACCTCCGACGGCGTGTACATGTGCACCGGCAGCCCTCGGCGAGAGGCGGCGAGCATCAGCACGCCGACCGCGTGGGCGGTCTGCATCACCGTGGAGACGTTGCCCCGCTCGAAGATCCGCTCGATGGCGACCACGTCGGGCTCGTACCTGTCCATCCACTCTTCGGCGGCGTTCGACAACCGCAGCAGGCGATCGGGCAGCTCGGCGTCCGACGGAGTCCGGGCCACGCCCACGGCGATCGGCGTCACGGCCCGGCCGCGCCCGCCGTCCGCCACCGACAAACCGCACCGGGTCAATCCCGGATCGATCCCCATGACCCGAATGGTCACCGCTGCCCCGCTCTCCCGATCAGTTGCCAAGTCCGCCCCATTCATACCACACCATCCGAACAGGTGTGCGTCACCGTCGCAAAGCAGGCGGCCGGGCCAGGGGCAATCGAAAGTCGGAGGGCCCGGCCCGTCTTGGTCGCGGCCCGCCCCACCACGTAGTTTTGAGCATCATGGACACGCCCAAATCCCTGTACCGCAAGCTCGCCTTGGCCGAGATGGTCACCTGGACCATCCTGATCATCGGGCTCATCCTGAAGTACGCGGCGGACATGCCGCTGGCCACGCGCATCGGCGGCTCGATCCACGGTTTCGTGTTCCTGTCCTACGCCGCCGTGACCATCCTCGTGTGGGTCAACCAGAAGTGGTCCTTCGGCCGCGGCATCCTGGGCCTGGGTTCGGCGATCATCCCCTACATGACCGTGCCGTTCGAGCGCTCCACCGAGCGCGCCGGCAAGCTCGACGGCCCGTGGCGCTTCCGCGACACCGACGAGGCCCCGCGCACCCTCCCGGAGAAGGTGCTGGCCCCGATCGTGCGTCACCCGCTGGCCGCGGCCGTGGCGATCCTCGTTGCCGTCGCCATCGTGTTCGCCCTGCTGCTCAACGCCGGTCCGCCGACCGAGTGGTTCAGCTGACCCACGTGACCGCGCCGACTTCCGGCGGCGCCGTTCCGGGGCCCGACGTCCTCGCAGCGGTGCGCTCCGCCTTCCCCGACGTGACGTGGCAACGCGTCCATTTCCCCGACCAGGGCCTCGACCACCATGTCGCCGTCCTGTCGGGGGTTTCCGGCATTGCCGGGGTCGAGGACGGCGGAGACCGCTCGCCCACCGTCGTCGCCCGTCTGGCCATCGCGCCGGGGGTCGTCGGCCGCGCGGACGTCGAGGCGGGCGTCCTGGCCGCCGTCGATCGGCGCGCGCCGGCCCCCGTGCCGGTGGCGCTGGCCACGGACTCCGACAGCCTCACGCTGGCCCGGCACATCCCAGGAGGGCCTTTGTCGGATGCGGTGTGGGCTTCGCTTGACGACTCCCGCCGCCGCACCATCGCCGCCCACCTCGCGGGCACTCTGGACGCCGTCCACGGACTGGACCCCGCCGAGCCGATGCTGGCGGGCGTGGGCGCGTCATGGTTCCCCGTCAAGCACGCGAAGTTGACCGACGCCGTCGCCTCTCACGTCCTGCCGGTTCTCGATGGCCGCGATGCGGATGCGACGCGGGCGATCATGGAGCAGGCCGAGACCACGTTCATCCGGGAACCGGTCTCACCGCGGCTCGTCCACGGCGACCTCCACGAAACCCATCTGCGGTGGGACGGTGGCGCGGACGCCGGCGGGGCCGGGACATCCTTCGGCCTCATCGACTTCTCCGACATGACCCTGGCAGATCCCGCCATCGACGTCGCGCACCTGTCCGGCATCTCCCCCGAGCTGCACCGGCGGGTCATCTCCGACCTGGCGGCCGCCGACGAAGATCTCGAACGGCGCGCGGGCATCTACTCCCGGTGGGACGCGGTGTTCCTGCTGGCCGACCACCTCACGACGGGAAGAACCCCGGAAACGACGGCGCGCGCCCTGTTCGGGCGCGCGCTGGAGTCGATCCGGGGTCTGTGAATCCCAGTCGCCGAGGCTGAGCCGTCGGCGGTGTACGCGGCGCCGGGGCTGCGCCCGGCACCACGGCCTTACGCGTCGAGCTCGGCGAGGACCTCGTCGGAGATGTCGGCGTTGGAGTACACGTTCTGGACGTCGTCGGAATCCTCCAGGGCGTCGACGAGGCGCAGGAACTTCTTCGCGCCGTCGGCGTCGAGGGCGACCTCGGTGGCCGCACGGTAATCCTGCTCGGCGGAGTCGTACTCGATGCCGGCGTCGACCAGCGCGGTGCGCACGGACATCAGATCGGTGAAGGCGCTGACGACCTCGAAGTTCTCCTCGAGATCGTTGACCTCCTCCGCGCCCGCGTCGAGCACGGCCATGAGCAGGTCATCCTCGGTCAGGCCGGACTCGCCCTTGGGCACGATGACGACGCCCTTGCGCTCGAACATGTACGACACCGAACCGGAATCGCCCATGTTGCCGTTCTGCTTGTTGAACGCGGAACGAACGTCCGACGCCGCACGATTGCGGTTGTCCGTCAGGCACTCGACGATGACGGCGACGCCACCCGGGGCGTAGCCCTCGTAGACGATCGTCTCCCAGTCCGAACCGCCGGCTTCCTCGCCGGAACCGCGCTTGCGGGCGCGCTCGATGTTGTCGTTGGGGACCGAGGCCTTCTTGGCCTTGCGGATCATGTCGTCCAGCGTCGGGTTCGCCGAGGGGTCGCCACCGCCGGTGCGCGCCGCGACCTCGATGTTCTTGATCAGCTTGGCAAATTCCTTGCCGCGCTTGGCATCGTTGGCCGCCTTCTTGTGCTTGGTGGTCGCCCACTTGGAATGGCCCGCCATCTGCTGGTCCAAACTCCCTTTTGTCTCGAGGATGCCGACGGCCCCTCGACCGGGGCCGACCGGTCCGCCGGACCAATTCCGGCGGTCGTGGCGATTATACAGGCACGACCCGCCGGATCCCGCAGGCCATTTCGACCGGCGGGCCGACTCTCACCCGACGTCCAGGCCCGCGCACTCCCGCAGGAACAACCGGTGCACGCGGACGTCCCCGTCGACCTCCGGGTGGAAGCTGGTGGCCATCACCGCACCGTCGCGCACCGCGACGATGGCGCCTTCGGCCGGCCCCTCCGGCACCGTGGCCAGGATTTCGACGCCCTCGCCGACCGTTTCCACCCACGGCGCGCGGATGAACGTGGCGGGCACGGGATCGTCGATGCCGGCGAAATCCAAATCGGTCTCGAAGGAGTCCACCTGGCGGCCGAAGGCATTGCGCCGCACCGTGGCGTCGAGCGCCCCCAACTGGACCGCGTCCTCCCGGGTGTCCAGCACGGTCGAGGCCAGCAGGATCATCCCCGCACAGGTGCCGTAGGCCGGAAGACCACTCCGCAGGGCGTCGGAAAGCGGCTCGAGCAGGCCGTTGAACCGCATGAGCTTCGACATCGTCGTCGACTCGCCGCCCGGGAGGATCAGCGCGGCCAGTCCATCCAGATGCTGGGGCAAGCGGACCTTGCGGTGGGCCACGCCGAGCTCGTCCAGGACCCGCTCATGCTCGACAACGCCGCCCTGCAGCGCCAGCACGCCGACGACGGGCCGGGAAACCGAATCAGTCAAAGTTCTCCCCCGGCTTCGACTTCGACGCAGGGGTGAACGGCACCGGCTCCACGCCCGGCGGCAAATGCCGGGTCAGGCCCTCCTGGGTCACCACCGCCACCAGATCACCGGCGCGGTTGAAGATGCGCCCGTGGGTCAACGCGCGCCCCGCGTGGGCCGAGGGCGACACCTGGTCGTACAACAGCCATTCATCGGCGCGGAACGGGCGCAGGAACCACATCGCGTGGTCCAGGCTCGCCTCCTGCAGCTTCACGCCGGGATGCGGGACCTTCGCCGACGACAACAGCGTCATGTCGGACATGTACGCCAACGTGGACACATGGAAGGTCTCGTCGTCCGGCAGACGCTCCTTCGACCGGAACCACACCACCTGCTGCGACGGGGTGTACGGGTTGTGCGAGTACTGGTCGGCGGGGACGACCCGGATGTCCCAATCCGACCACTCCGCGAACAGGAGCCGGCGGGCGCGGGGCATGGTGGAGACGTCGACGACGACGTCCTCCGGGTCCGGCACGTCGCGCATGGTGTCGGAATGCTCGATGCCCGTGTCGCCGCGACGGTGGAAGCTGGCCTGCATCATGAAAATCGTCCGCCCGTCCTGGACCGCGCGGACGTGGCGATGGACGAAGGAACGCCCGTCGCGGATGCGGTCGACGAGGTACGTCGTCGGGATGTGCGGGCGGCCGGGGCCCACGAAGTAGGCGTGCAGCGAATGAACGGCGAACTCGGCGTCCACCGTCCGCGTCGCCGCGGCCAGCGCCTGCCCGGCGACCTGGCCGCCGAAGGTGCGCTGGAGAACCGATTCGATGACGGGGCCGCGGAAGATGTCGCGGTCGATGCGCTCGAGGTCGAGTACTTCGCGGATGTCAGGCATGGTGTCCAGTATCCCCGATCGCCCCCGTCAGCGCGCAGCGGCCCCCGCCTGGGCCAGCGCGGCGTCGATTTGCTCGCCCAGCAGCGGGGCGAGCGATCGGGCGTAGGCGTTGGTCATGTGGTCTCGGTCGCGGTAGACGACGATGTTGCCGATGACCGGCGAGCACCAGTCGAACTGACAGAACCAGTCGGCGGTGTCCGCGGACCAGGCCGTCGGCCATTGCGAAAGAACCCGGTCGGCGGGGTTTTCCGGCTCGTAGATCCGGGACCGGGGCACGGCGCAGTTGGGCCAGTCGTCCTGCTGGCGCATGCACCGGTTGGGGTAGAACGGCGTGCCGTTCTCGTCGACGAGGCGCGGGTTGTCGCGCAGCCCGAGGAATGGGATGCCGTGGTCGGCCAATTCGGCCCAGAAATCGTCGGCGCCGACGACGACCTGCTCGACTTCGCGGCGTTTCCCGCGCGACGAGGTGGTGCTCACGGAGACGACGAGTTCGGGATCGAGCTCGACGAGCCGGTCGATCGCGCCGCGCGACCACGTCACGCAATCGCGCTCGACGAACCAGGACGTCCGCAGGGTCAGCGGGCACGCCTCGCGCAGCATCGTCACGACGCGGAAGCCCCGTTCCAGGCCGAGCATGTGCAGCGGTTCGACGTAGGTGTCGGCGTGGGAATGGCCGACGATGGCGACGGTCATGTCCGCGTCGACGTCGCCGTAGACGCAGTCGGGGTACTCGTCGGTCGGCGCGTCCATCTTCACCAGACACCCGTCCCGCCACGATCGGGTGCCGATGTGCTCGGGCAGTTCCGGGTACGGCTCCGCAGTGGGCACCTCGATGCTGCCGTCGGCGGCCATTGCCCCGGGGTAGACGGCCGGATCCAACTCGCGGGAGTCGATGCGGTCGAGGTGGGCGATCCACGCCGTGTTGGCGAACAGTCCCGCCACGACGAGTGCGCCGATGACGGCGGCCGCGGCGATCTTCGGTCTGCGGCGCGGCGTCGGCTCCGCGGTCGACTCCGGGGCGGCGGGCGTGTCGGGCGTGTCGGGGGTGTCGGCGGTGCGTCGCGGCCCCTGCTCCTGGAGGGGCTTTTCGACGTAGTTGTGGGTCGCATCGGCCAGCAGCAACGACAGGCCGATGACCACGAGGCCCAACCACACCGGCACATCCCAGTTGCCGGTCGCATGGGCGATGAGGATCAGCAGCGGCCAGTGCCACAGGTAGAGCGGATAGGCGACGCGACCCAGCCACTGCATGGGCGCCGACCGCAGGACGTCGCCGGTGCGGCCGGATCCGTCGGACAGGACGATCAGCGCGGCGCCGCCGATGGGCAGCAGCGACAGCGGCCCGGGAAACGCGGTGGTGTCGCGAATGACGAATCCAGTGGCCACCATCATGGCGACGCCGGCGAACGACGCGGCGCCGCTCAGTGACGCCGGCACGCGCAGCTTATGGCCGTAGACGGCGAGCACGCCGCCGAGCGTCATCTGCCACAACCGCGTCCACGTCGAGTAGTAGTCGTCCATCCCGCCGTACAGTCCGCCGCGCGACGCCCACGCGAAGGAGGCGATCGTGGCGACGATGAGCAACGGCCCGACGAGGCGGCGGCGGAAGAAGGGCCATGCGGCGCACAGCGACCCGACCAGGATGGCCATGAAGTAAAACTGGCCCTGCACCGACATCGACCACAGATGCTGCAGCGGGCTCGGTGCCGTCGTCGCAGCGGCGTACGCCGCCTCTTGGTCGATGAGCTCCCAGTTGAGCACGTATGTCAGCGCCGCCCGCACCTGCCGGGTCAGCTGCTCCGACATCCAGTCGGGGGCGAACATGACCAGGATCAACGCCGACCCGGCCATCGCCGTCACCAGCGACGGCACGAGGCGGCGGATGGTCCGCAACAGGGGCCACAGCGGGTTGGCCAGCGCCCCCGGGCGGCCCGCGTAGCGGATCTGCGAGCCGAGGAAGAAGTACCCGGCCAGCATGAGGAACACGTCCACGCCGCCGGACACCCGGCCGACGAAGACGTGGAAGACGACCACGAGCGCGATGGCGAGGCCGCGCACTCCGTCCAGGTCAGTGCGGCGCGCGGCCGGTGCTCCCCCGCTCACCTTCTCGCCCCCGTGCCCGTGGTCGGTGTTACCAGCCGCGCTCGGCCAGGCGATGCGGCTGCGGGATCTCGTCGACGTTGATGCCGACCATCGCTTCGCCGAGGCCGCGGGACACGTCGGCGACCACCTTCGGGTCGTCGTAGTGCTGGGTGGCCTGGACGATGGCCTTGGCGCGCTCGGACGGGTTGCCGGACTTGAAGATGCCCGAGCCGACGAAGACGCCCTCGGCACCGAGCTGCATCATCATCGCGGCGTCGGCCGGGGTGGCGATGCCGCCCGCGGTGAACAGCACCACGGGGAGCTTTCCCTTCTCGGCGACCTCGCGGACCAGCTCGTACGGGGCCTGCAGCTCCTTGGCCGCGACGTACAGCTCGTCGGGGGCCATCGACTTCAGGCGGTTGATCTCGGCGCGGATGGTGCGCATGTGGGTCACCGCGTTGGACACGTCGCCGGTGCCGGCCTCGCCCTTGGAGCGGATCATGGCCGCGCCCTCGTTGATGCGGCGCAGGGCCTCGCCCAGGTTCGTGGCGCCGCAGACGAACGGCACGGTGAAGTCGAACTTGTCGATGTGGTTGGCGTAATCGGCGGGGGTGAGAACCTCCGACTCGTCGATGAAGTCGACGCCCAGGGACTGGAGCACCTGCGCCTCGACGAAGTGGCCGATGCGGGCCTTCGCCATGACGGGGATGGACACGGCCTCGATGATGCCCTCGATCATGTCCGGATCCGACATGCGGGACACGCCGCCCTCGGCGCGGATGTCGGCGGGAACGCGCTCGAGCGCCATGACGGCGGTGGCGCCGGCGTCCTCGGCGATCTTCGCCTGCTCCGGGGTGACGACGTCCATGATGACGCCGCCCTTCAGCATCTCGGCGAAGCCCCGCTTCACGCGGGCGGTGCCGTGGCTGGTGTTGTTGTCGGAGGTGGTCAACGAAACCTGCTTTCTGGAGGTTCAATCCGGTGTTCGTCCCGGGCGCCGCGCGCCCGACGACTGACAACTATAGACCCGCCTATAGACCGTGCCGTCTAGCGACCCCGAATTTCGTTCAACGCCCCTGCGGGGCTTCCACCGACGCGTCGAAATACTCGGGAATCGGCGCGGTTCCGGCCAACCGCAGGCCCCGCACCAGCGGGCGCATGCGCAGCATCCGGGTGTCGGTGACGGCGTCATTGTAGAACCGGCGGGCCAGCTCGACGCGGGTGGTCGCGTCGTGCAGCTCGATGGCCAGGGCGGCCTCCGGGGGACGCGCGTCCAGGGCCTCCGCCAGCTTCGCGCCGAGGGTGTTCTCCGCGTCGGCGCGGGCATGCGGGTCGGCCGACGTCAACCGGCGCGCTTCGGCGCGGGCGACGTCCGGGCCAAGTTCCGGGTACGCGGCACGGGCGACGGCGCCGCGTCGACCGAGTGCGGCCTCCAGCGACGACCGCGCGAGGTCCGTGCGCACGTGCATCCGGTTCAGGCGCGTCGCCGTCGCCGACGCCAGCAGCGCCGCCACGAGAAGCACCACGGCCAGGATCGCGAGCACGACGGCCCACCACGGTACGAGGATCACGAGACGACCACCTTTTCCCCGTCCATCCGGACGGTGTCGTAGACCTGCAGCACCTTATCGGCGATCGTGGACCAGTCGAACTCCCCCGCGCGCTCGTGCCCGGACGCCACGAGCCCCGCCCGCCGGTCGTCGTCGGAAAGCAAGGAGATGACCGTGCGGGCGAGATCCGCGGAATCGCCGTTGCGGAAATGGTCGCCGAATCGGCCGTCGTCCAGGACGAGGCGGAAGGCGTCGAGGTCGGAGGAGATCACCGCGGCGCCGGCGGCCATGGCCTCCACGAGCACGATGCCGAAGCTCTCGCCGCCGCGCTGTGGGGCGACGTACGCGTCCGCCGATTTCAGCGCCGCCGCCTTGGCCTCCTCGGACACGCGCCCGGTGAAGCGCAGCACGTCGGCGTGTTCACCGGCCCGCCGCACCGCCTGGGCCCGGTCGCCGTCGCCGATGACGAGGATCTCCAAGTCCGGGAACACCCGCCGCATGGCGGGCACGGCGTCGAGGAGGACGGGCAGACCCTTGCGGGGTTCGTCGAAGCGCCCGAGGAACACCAGGCGTTTCGTTCCCGGCGGCGGCGCACCGATTTCGGGCACGTCGGCGGCGTCGGGCGCGGCGGCGTAGTCGGCCACGCGCACGCCGTTGGGGATGAGAACCGGGTCGCCGCCCAGCTGCTCGACCTGCCAGCGCCGGGCGACCTCGGACACGGCGATGCCGCCGCGGATCCGCTCGAGCATCGGCCGCAGGAAAGGGGTGGCCAGCTTCAGCGCCAGCGATTCCGTCGCGGCCGAGTGGTACGTGGCCACGATCGGCCCGACCGCCGCGCGCACGGCGAGCATGGAGTAGCTGGGCGAATTCGGTTCGTGGATGTGCAGGACGTCGAAGTCCCCGCGCTCGATCCACCGCCGCACCTTCCGCGCGGTCACGGGACCGAACGCCAGCCGCGCCACCGACCCGTTGTACGGGATCGGGATCGCGCGCCCGCCGCGCTCGACGAAGTCGGGCACCTCGACGGTCGGGCCGGCGGGCCCGATGAGGCTCACCTCGTGGCCCCGGGCCCGGAACTCCTCGCAGAGGTCGATCGCGTGCGCCTGCACGCCGCCGGGCACGTCGAACGAGTACGGGCAGACCATTCCGATGCGCATGGCTCAGTCCCCCGCCTTTCCGTTCGCGTCCGGCTCGGTTGCTTTGCGACGCCTGCGCGCCTGCCGGTCCGCCGTCCACAGCGGCTGCAGCATGTGCCAATCCGCGGGATGCGCCGCGATGTCGGACTCCATGAGTGCGGCGCAGTCCTGGACGACGTCCGCCACGTCGCGGCCCTCGGCGGGAACCGCGGGGTGGACCTTCAGCCCCCAGTCGTCGCCGTCGAACCACAGGCCCGCCACATGCAGTGCCGCGCCGGTGTCGCGGGCGAGCTGCGCCGCGCCGATGGGCATGATCGTCTTCTCTCCGAAGAAGTCCACCTCGGCGCCGCGGCCGCCGAAATCGCGTTCGCCGACGAGCGCCACGACTCCCCCGGCGTCCAACCGCGCCCGAAGCCCGGCCATCGGGGGTTCGCCTCCGGTCAGAGGCAGAATCTCGAATCCGAGGCCTTCCCGGAAATCGACGAAGGCGTCGTAAAGCTCCTCGGGCCGCAGGCGCTCGGCGACCGTGGTGAAGCCTCCGAAGCGCCGTGCCGCCCACATGCCGGCCATGTCCCAATTGCCGGAGTGCGTGACCAGCAGGATGATGCCGCGGCCTGCGGCGGCGGATTCCTCCAGAAGCCCGCGACCGCGGATCATGCCGCCGATGCGCTCGGCCAGCTCCGGGCCGGCGATGGCGGGCAACCGGAACGCCTCGACCCAGTAGCGCAGATAGCTGCGCATCGACGCCTTGACCAGCGCGTCGGGGACCTCGTCGGCGGGCAACCCGGTGACGCGCGCCAGGTTGCGGCGCAGCTGCTCGGGCCCGCGGCCATCGTCGGAAAACCGGTCGGCGGCCTTCATCGCCGCCCACATGACGGGACGCTCGGGCAGCTTGCCCACGATCTTCCAGCCGGCCAGGTAGCCGAGCGCGGCGACGTCATCGCGCGTGCGCGGCAACCTCATGCGCGCTCCCCGGCCGTGCGATCGGCGTCGCGGGCGCCCTTCGGCGGAGCGATGCACTCGCCGGCGCCCGGGTTGCGGCCGACCATGACCAGGCGCTGCACGACCGTGAACACGGAGCCGACGGCCAGCAGCCACATGGAGATCTCCACGGCCCACGGCACGCCGAGGCCGTGGATGCCGATGCCCACCAGCGCGATGATCAGCCGCTCCGGGCGCTCGACCAGGCCACCGTCGACCGCGAAGCCCGACGCCTCGGCGCGGGCCTTGACGTAGGAGGTCACCTGACCGGCGACCAGGCAGATGAGCACCGCGACGATGAGGTGACCGGGCGCCCCGTGGGAATGGATCACCCACCAGAGGATCGCGCCGAAAAGCGCGCCGTCGGTGATTCGGTCGCAGCTGGCGTCGAGCACCGCGCCGAAGCGGGTGCCGCCGCCGCGAAGGCGCGCCATCGTGCCGTCGAGCAGGTCGAACGCCGCGAACAGACCGGTGAGCACCGCCGCCGCGAACAGGTGCCCGGTCGGGATCAGCGTCACGGAAATCACGATCGCCGCGACCGTCCCGAAGATCGTCATCGCGTTGGGCGACACGCCCATCGAGTTCAGCGCGCGGGCGATCGGCTCGACGACGGGTGCGATCGGCCTGCGGCCGCGGGCGCTGAGCATGGTCGGTCCTCTCGGTTGATCCTCGTGGGTGGGCGGGCGCTACCAGGCGTCGGCCAGGATGGCGCGGGTGTCGCGCAGCATCTGCGGCAGCACCTTCACCCCGTCGATGACGGTCATGAAATTGGAGTCGCCGGACCACCGGGGCACGACGTGCATGTGCAGATGCTCCCCCACCGAACCCCCGGACGCACGCCCGAGGTTGAAGCCGACGTTGAGCGCGTGCGGCCGCGAGACCTTCTTCAGGGTCCGGATCGCCCGCTGCCCGAAGGCCATCAACTCCGCCATCTCCTCGTCGGTGAGGTCCTCCAGGTTCGCGACCTGGCGGTACGGCACCACCATGAGATGCCCGGCATTGTACGGGTACAGGTTGAGCACGCAGTAGACCAACTCGCCGCGCGCCACGATCAGCGCGTCCTCGTCGGAACGCTCCGGCAGCTCGACGAACGGGTTGCGCGAACGAGATTCGCTTGACGACGACCCCTCGTCCCCGTCGCCGGCCCGCGCCTTCGAGGCGCCGTTGTCCGCGATGTAGTGCATCCGGTACGGCGCCCACAGGCGCTCGAGGCGATCCGGTTCCCCGGCGCCCCGATCGACGAGGGTGTCTTCGGGGTGGCCGTCAGCGTCGTGAAGCAATGTTCTCACCGTCGGGCTGGTCGTTGATCCGCTCCGCGACCCAGGAGGCGACGAGATCGGCGGCCTCGGCCACCGGCACGCCGTTGATCTGAGAGCCGTCGAGGAAGCGGAAGGACACCGCGCCGGCCTCGACGTCGCGTGCACCGGCCAGCACCATGAACGGCACCTTCGCCTGCGTATGGTTGCGGATCTTCTTCTGCATGCGGTCGTCGGAGACGTCGACGTGCGCACGCAGACCGCGGGACTTCAGCTCCGCGACGAACCCGTCCAGGTGCGGGATGCAGTCGTCGGCGACCGGGATGCCCACGACCTGCTCCGGGGCCAGCCACGCCGGGAACGCGCCCACGTAGTGCTCCAGCAGCACGCCGAAGAAGCGCTCGATGGAACCGAAGAGCGCGCGGTGGATCATGATCGGGCGCTTCTTCGTGCCATCGGACGCCGTGTACTCCAGGTTCATGCGCTCGGGCATGTTGAAGTCGAGCTGCACGGTGGACATCTGCCACGTGCGGCCGATGGCGTCGCGGGCCTGGACGGAGATCTTCGGGCCGTAGAAGGCCGCCCCGCCCGGATCCGGCACCAGGTCGAGACCCGAGGCGTCGGCGACGCGCTGCAGGATCGCCGTGGAACGCTCCCAGATCTCGTCCGAGCCCACGAACTTCTTCTCGTCCTTCGTGGACAGCTCCAGGTAGAAGTCGTCGAGGCCGTAGTCCTTGAGCAGCGAGATGATGAAGTCCAGGACGTCGGTGAGCTCCTGCTCGAGCTGCTCGTCCGTGCAGTAGATGTGCGCGTCGTCCTGCGTGAAGCCGCGCGCGCGGGTCAGGCCGTGGACGACGCCCGACTTCTCGTAGCGGTACACCGTGCCGAACTCGAACATGCGGATCGGCAGCTCACGATAGGAACGGCCGCGGGAACCGAACACCAGGTTGTGCATCGGGCAGTTCATCGGCTTGACGTAGTAGTCCTGCGGCTGCTTCGTGCAGTTGCCCTCGGCGTCGTACTCGCCGTCGAGCTGCATCGGGGGGAACATGCCCTCCTTGTAGAAGCCCAGGTGGCCAGACTGCTCGAACAGGTCGCCCTTGGTCACGTGCGGGGTGTTGACGAAGTCGTACCCAGCCTCGATGTGGCGGCGGCGGGAATGCTGCTCCATCTCGTTGCGGATGATGCCGCCCTTGACGTGGAAGACCGGCAGGCCCGAACCGATCTCGTCGGGGAAGCTGAACAGGTCCAGCTCCGCACCGAGACGGCGGTGGTCGCGCTTCTCCGCCTCCAGCAGCATGTCCAGGTAGGCGTCCATGGACTCCTTGGACTCCCACGCGGTGCCGTAGATGCGCTGCAGGCCGGCGTTGGACTGATCGCCGCGCCAGTAGGCCGCCGAGGACCGGGTCAGCGTGAACGCCGGGATGTAGCGGGTGGTGGGCACGTGCGGGCCGCGGCACAGGTCGAACCACTCGGTCTCGCCCGTGCGGGGGTTGACGTTGCGGTAGCCGGTCAGCTCGTTTCCGCCCACGTCGACCGTGGCGTCCTCATTGGCGTCGATGTCGCCGGACGACTTGTCGGCGATGAGCTCGAGCTTGTACGGCTCCTGCGCCAGCTGTTCGGAAGCGTCGTCCGGTGACTCGAAGACGAAGCGCTCGAACTTCTGGCCCGACTTGATGATCTTCTTCATGCGCTTCTCGATGCGCTTGAGATCTTCCGGCGTGAACGGCTCCGCGACGTCGAAGTCGTAGTAGAAACCGCCGTCGATCGCCGGGCCGATGCCCAGCTTCGTGCCCGGGAACTCCGCCTGCACGGCCTGCGCCAGCACGTGGGTGGTCGAGTGGCGGATGACCCCGCGGCCGTCCTCCGTGTTCGCGGCGACGGGCTCGACGGTCTCGTCGACGGCCGGAACGTAGGAGAGGTCTCGCAGGTCACCGCGCGGGTCCCGGACGCAGACGATGGCGTCGGGGCCCTTGTTCGGGTAACCCAAGTCCCGCATGGCGGCGCCGGCGGCGACGCCCGCGGGAACGGTGAACGGGGCGGGGATGGTGATGGCTTCGGACACGGCTGGCGTGGCTCCTTCTGGCGGAATCGGGCGGGTGTCGCATACCTGGCGACCCCCGCGGACCCCACAACCTTAGCGCCCCGGGGCGGCTCAGTCTTCCAGGAGGTCCTGGGCCCAGTACTCGTCGCCCGCGGTGCCGCGGGGCATGGCGAACACGGCCGAACCGATGTGGAAGATCCACTCGTTGAGGCGGTCCGCCTCCGCCAGGCGCTTCTGAATGGGATCGAACTGCTCCAACGGGTTCTTCTGGTAGCAGATGAAGATCAGCCCCGTGTTGGACGTGAAGCGTCCGTCGGGCTCAGGCGGCAGGTCATAGTTGTAGACGCGCCGCAAGATCTTCTGGTTCGGGAATTCCTTCGGCGGCATGGAACGGGCGACGTGGCTGTTGCGGTCGATCACCGGCAGCCCGTATTCGTCGGTGGCGTCCAAATCCACCGGGTCGAACTCGTTCTCCTTGCCCAGGGGCGCGCCGGTGTCGAGCGTGCGGCCCGCGACCTCCTCGCGGCTCGGACGGTCGAGGATGTCCCACCCGTCGATGTCCATTTCGATGCGCCGCACGACCATCGCGGAACCGCCGCGCAGCCAGTCCGGGCCCGAGTCGATCCACACGACCCGGTCAAAGTCTCCTTCTTCCCGAGGGTTGACGGTGCCGTCGAGCTGGCCGAACCGGTTGCGCGGGGTCGCGGTGGGCTCCTTCGCGCCCTTGGCGTTGAGAAAGCCCATCTGCACCCACCGCACGTCGACGTAGGGCGCCCCGTTCTTGATCATGAACCGCGCCGCATGGGACAGCATCAGCGGATCATCGCAGCAGATCTGCAGGCACAGATCGCCGTCGTTCCACTCGTCCCGGAGCTGATCGGTCGAATACTCCGGGAGCGGATCCAACCAATCCGGCTTCTGGTCCTCCCGCTCCGCGACGGTGAAGAACTCCGGCCCGAAGCCCACGGTGAAGGTCAGGTTCGCCGGGGCGTCGTACATCTCGGGTTCCAGGTCCGTGCGCGGCGGCTCGCCCTTCGACATGCGCCGCGCGTCCTGAGTCCACACCCGCATGAGCCTGCGGAGCCGGTCGCGGTCGACGTCTTCCTTGATGTCGAACGCGATCAGCCACAGGTTGGCCTGGGCCGGCGTGGCGATGCCAGCCTGGTGTTCGCCGTCGAACTCGACGGTCTGCGTCTGCAGCGGAGGCCGCTCCGGCTCGTCCGGCTCGCGTTCGAGTCCGATGGCCGCGGCGTTTCCCGCGGCGGCGACGCTCAACGCGCCGGCCCCCGCGCCCGCCCCGAGTCCGGTGAGGAAACGGCGGCGGGACAGGTTGCTGCTCATGCGGGTGGTGCTCCTGGTTCTCATGCGGTGGTGAAGCTGATCGTAAAGCTGATGGTAGAAAGGCGTAGGCGGGCGGCCGACCTCGAATGGGCCGACTCGCCCGCCCGCGGGGACGGCCTAGTGGCCGGAGTGGTCCTCGCCTTCCTGGTTCATGTTCTTCATCTCGCCGTCGTCGCCCATGCCCGGGTTGGACAGGGAGCCGTCGCCGGCGTAGTCCTCTTCGCCGGCCGGCTGGACGCGGACCTCGACGTCCTGCGTCAGCGTCGAACCGTCGGAGAACTCGAAGACCACGGTGAACTCCTGGCCCTGCTCCATGGCCTCGTCGTTCTTCATGATCATCAGGTGGTCGTCGCCCGGGGCCAGCATGTGCTCGCCGTTGGCCGGGATCTTGTGGCCGCCGTCGATCTTGAACATCTTGCCGTCCTTGGTGGCGTGCTGCTCGAAGACGGTGCCTTCCTTGAGGCCCTCGACGCGGAAGTCGACGAGCTCGATCTCCTCGTCGGTGTTGTTCTTCAGGATGCCGAAGAGGCCGGTCATGCCCTTCTCGGCCGGCTTCTCCTTGATGTAGGCGTCCTCGAAGGTCACGGCCGCCGACGCCTCGGCCTCGGTGGACTCCGACGCGGTGGTCGTGGTGCCTTCGGCCGCGGTGGAGTCCGCGGAGTCGTCGGTCGAGCAGCCCGCGAGGACGAGGGCGATCGCGGCGGAGCCGGCGACGAGGGCCTTGGTGGTGCGGTGGAGCTTCATGGGGATCAATCTGCCTTTCGGTTGACGACGGCCACTCCGGCGACGACGGCGAGGATGACGGCGATCAGGCCGCCGCCGGCGACCCACGCCCAGGTGGGCACGCCGTCTTCCTCGTCGAGGTCCGATCCTCCCCCGGCGTTGACCTGGTGGTCTCCGACGGAGAAGGACAGCTTGCCGCGGGTGGAGTGCCCGTCTGACGAGGTGATCTGGAACCCGACGATGTACGCGCCGGGGCCCGGGTCCAACGAATCGGGGACGTCGAAGGCGATGACCTGGTCGGAAAGTTCCGGCTGCTCGGTGAGCAGAACTTCCTTCGTGTTCGCGTCGCTGATGGCGACGGTGTTGAAGGACTCGCGCGGAATGCCCGAAAAGGTCATCTCGATGCGCCGGGGAAACTCGTCCAGATTCTGCCCGTCGGCGGGCGTGGAGGCGATGACGGAGTCATGCGCATGTGCGACGGGGGCCAGATGGGGCCCGTTCAGGGCGGGCGCGATCGCCAACCCCGTCGCGAGCGTCGCGGCGATCGCCGTACGCCCGATGAAGCTTTTGCGCATGTGCACCGGCATTGTCCTCCATGGCCGCTGGGGGCCGTCTCGATTGCGGGAACCGGGTGAGCCGCACGTTCTGCGCACGACTCATCCAGTAGTCGGGGAATCGCGTCGATTGGTTCCCGCGATGATCCGCGACACCCCGTCGAATACCCCCGAGTGTACCCGGACCCTGCGTTAACTTCGATTACCTCGCCGGTGATCCACGCTACTCGGCACCAACGGCTCGCATTTGCACCGGCCCCCGCCCCCGGACACGAAAAAGCCGCCGGAGGATTGACCTCCGGCGGCTGCGGTAGTCCCAACTGGGTTCGAACCAGCGACCTTTCCGGTGTGAACGGAACGCTCTTCCGCTGAGCTATGGGACTGCACGTACTCGGGAGTCGCTCCCGCTTACGGGTGATTAAGTTAGCACGCCTTTCGGCGGCGGCCTAATCGCATGTTCACCGCGTGTTTGCACGACTTTGCGTGACGACGGCCCGCGGTCGCACCGGAGCATCCTTCTTCCCGCTCGGCTCTCCAGCCGACTCCTCGGCCGACTCTCCGGACTTCCCGGGCCCGGACACCTCCACCCCTCCGCGCCCGTGTCCGCCCCAACGACCGGAGCCACATCCGGAGTCGGGGCTCAGGCGATGGCCGGGGCGCCGATGAAGCCGCGAACGTCATCAAGCGGAACCCGAATCGGCTTACATGCTGGGGATTTGCAGATTTTCCGCGAATCCCGCTAATGTTCTTCTCGCACCGCAAGCGGGGCACGGGCAACCGGGCAAGCGCAACGGAACGCAGTGCGGATGTAGCGCAGCTGGTAGCGCATCACCTTGCCAAGGTGAGGGTCGCGGGTTCGAGTCCCGTCATCCGCTCGGATTTTCTCCGGAGAGACACCATCTGGTATAACTTCTGAGTGAATCACGAGAGGCGGCAACGCCACGGTGGAATGGCCGAGTGGTGAGGCAACGGCCTGCAAAGCCGTGCACACGGGTTCGATTCCCGTTTCCACCTCGCATCAAATTGCATAAGCAGTTTCTGCACAAGCGCGTTTAGCTCAGCGGGAGAGCGCTTCCCTGACACGGAAGAGGTCACTGGTTCGATCCCAGTATCGCGCACCAAGGCACTTGGTGCCTCACGCGGATGTAGCGCAGCTGGTAGCGCATCACCTTGCCAAGGTGAGGGTCGCGGGTTCGAGTCCCGTCATCCGCTCCACATCCCCGCCGGATCTTCGGATCCGGCGGGGTTTTGCTTTGCCCCGTCGCGTTGGGCCACGATCCGCCCCAGGATCCACCGCCCACCGGCTCCGGTCCACGCAAAAACCCGCCACCGCGTCAAACGTGCGGTGGCGGGTTCGTCGTGAAGCAGACGCCGGCGACTACTGGGCGCCGAGGTCCTCCTGGCGGGCGCCGAGCTCCTCGTCGATGCGCAGCAGGCCGTGGCCGTCGGCGCCGATCAGCTCGATGCGGCCGATGATGTTGCGGACGGTGTCCTCTTCCTCGATCTGCTCGTTGATGAAGAAGTCGAGCAGCGGGCGGGAGTCGACGTCGCGCTCGTCGGCGGCGAGGTTCCACAGGTCGCGAATGGAGGCCGACACCTTCTCCTCGTGCTCGAGGGCGATGCGGAAGGCGTCGATGGCCTTTTCCACCTTCACCTCCGGTGCGGCGATGGCACCGAGGCGGGCGTGGTTGTCGCGGGCGGCGAGGTGGTCGATGAACTTCTCGGCGTGGACGATCTCCTCCTCGGACTGCGCGCGCATCCACTGAGCCATGCCGCCGAGGTCGAGGCGGTCGAGTTCGATGGCCAGCTGGCGGTACACGTTGGACGCCTGCATTTCCAGGGTGACCTGGTCGTTGAAGGCCTTTTCGAGCTTGTCGTTGAGTCGCATGCCGCAAGGATATGCGTATGCCGATAAATACGACAAGGATTATTCGGCTTCGCGAAGAAGGCTGGCCTAGCCTCGGATGGTTGGCGCACTTGACGCTGACGAAGAAGGGCGCGC
This sequence comes from Corynebacterium sp., assembly GCF_012837295.1. GTDB lineage: Bacteria > Actinomycetota > Actinomycetes > Mycobacteriales > Mycobacteriaceae > Corynebacterium. The sequence continues at coordinate 42,567 of NZ_DURI01000373.1, forward strand.
ATCGATATAGGCTCACGTCCATGAAGTGGCTCGGAGAAATCGAGGCCCGCGGTCGCGCCGCCGGAGCCGGAGACGGCGCAGGTGCCGGCCCCACCGACGGCGCCGACGTCGGTGGCGGCGTCAGTGGCGGCGATGTGCTCGCTCGATTCGTTCCTCCCCTCGACGGAGTGACGCTCATAGCGGTGACCTCGCTCGATGGGCGCGCCGCGATCGACGGGGTCTCCGGCGGCCTGGGCAACCCGGCCGACGCGGCGCTGCTGCAGGCCGTGCGGGCCGTCTCCGACATCGTCGTCGTCGGTGCCGGCACCGCACGCGCCGAGAACTACGGGCCGACGGCTCCCCCGACCCGGCTGGCGGTGCTCAGCCGCAGCTTCGACGTGGATCCGGCATCCCGGCTGTTCGACGATCCCGCCAGTCCCCCCATCCTCATCGGTGGCGCCGGGGCCCCTCCGGAGCGTCGTACAGCACTCGCGGAGGCGGGGGCGACGCTCGTCGAACTCTCGGACACCGCGCCGGAGCAGGTTCTCGCTGCTTTACGACGGCTCGGGCACACCCGGATCGCCCTCGAAGGCGGACCCGGCGTCTATCGCGAGCATCTCCGCGCCGATGTGGTGGACCGGGCGTTCCTGACCCTCTCGCCGATGATGGTCGGCGACGGGCCCGCGACGTTCGGTTCGCGCGACGCCACGGGAGCTTCCCCGCTGCCCCTCGATTTCCGGGCGGAGGCGGCGGCGTTCTCCGACTCGCACCTTTTTGTCCGCTATTCGAGGGTGCGCGCCGGGTAGCTTCGTAGCCGTGACTACCTCCCCGACGACGCTCGACGGTGCCCGCGCCCGGCGGATGGTGGCCCCGATGCTGTGGCCACTGGCGATCTTCCTGATCATCCACCGCGCGTGGGCGCTGCCCAACCAAAGCGGCGGCACCGACGACTTCACCACCGTCTGGCGTGCCCTCGTCCGCTTCAGCGACGGCAACCTCGTCTACACGGCCAACTACGCGCACGTGGACCCGCATTACCTGTACTCCCCCGGCGGCACGCTGGCCCTGCAGCCGGTGACGTGGCTGGGCGATTACGACACGGCGCGGATGTGGTTCATCTTCGCCCAGGCGGCGGGGATCATCGCGACGGTCCTCATTCTCCTGCGATTGTGCCGCGTTCCGCTGACCAGCTGGATCGTGCCGATGACACTGTCGCTCGTGTTCCTCACGGAGGCGGTGACCAGCACGCTGCGCTTCGCCAACGTCAATGGCACGCTGCTGCTGGCGCAGGTCCTGTTCATCGTCCTGCTGCTGCGCGACCGCCGGATTCTCGCGGGCCTCGTCATCGGACTGGCCATCACGGTCAAGCCGATCGTGGCACCGCTGCTCTTCCTCGCGTTCGTGCGCAAGGACTGGTCGACCATCGTCGTCGCGGCGGCCGTTCCGGTCGTGTTCAACATCGTGGCCTGGCCGATGGGCGCCGATCCGATGGCGTACGTCGAGCGGACCATGCCGTACCTCGGCGAGGTCCGGCTCCACGCCAACGCGTCGATCTCCGGCGAGCTCCTCTACTTCGGCGCCCCGGAGCTGCTGGTCAAACTGTGGCTCATCGCTTTCGCGGCGCCGGTCATCTTCGCGCTGGTCCTGCTGCTGCGGTGGCAGTGGCGCGACGAGATCTTCTGGGCCCTGACCACTTCGGGCGTGCTCATGACGGGCGTGCTGCTGCTGAGCTCCCTGGGCCAGCAGTATTACGCGCTGCTCATCCTGCCCACGGTGATCGGCGTGTTCCACGCGATCTTCGGCGCGCCCGACGCACAGGGCGACGCGCCGCGGTCGGTGGTGCTCAACGTGCCGGCGGGCCTGGCCATCACCATGTTCTATTTCACGCTGAACTGGTTCATGGACGACTACGCCGTCGGTTCCCAGCTGTGGATCCAGGTCATGGCGTGGATCGGCTGGATGCTGCTGTGCTTGACCATGTTCGCGATGCTGATCAAGTGGACCATCGAGGAGCACGCCGCCGGCTACGACTGGCTCGGCCGGAAGGGCGCGTCGTCCTTCTTCGGGCGCCGCGCGGCGTCCGATGGAACACGGGGCGCCTCCCGCGGCGTTGCACCGGGTGATCGCCCCGGCGATCGTCCCTCCGGCGCCGCGGGGTCACCGGACTCCTCTGGATCGCCGGGCTCGCCTGGATCGATGGAAAGGACCAACGCATGACGGACCAGAACACCACCGACTGGAACCTCACCGACGACGAGTGGCGCGCGCGCCTGAACCCCGAGGAGTTCCGTGTGCTGCGCCGCGCCGGCACCGAGGCGCCCTTCGTCGGCGAGTACACCGACACCGAGACCGAGGGCGTCTACTCGTGCCGCGCCTGCGGAGCCGAGCTCTTCCGCTCGACGGAAAAGTTCCACTCCCACTGCGGCTGGCCGTCGTTCTTCTCGCCGCTGGCCGGCGACGCCGTCATCGAGCGCGTCGACGACAGCCTGGGCATGCGCCGCACCGAGGTGCTCTGCGCCCGCTGCGAGTCGCACTTGGGCCACGTATTCACCGGCGAGGGCTACCCCACGCCGACCGACCAGCGCTACTGCATCAACTCGATCTGTCTCACCCTCGAGGAAAAGCCGGTCACGCCGTAGGCCCGTCATCGCTTGACGACGAACGACGCCCCCGCAATCCGATCGGTGGATTGCGGGGGCGTCGGTCGTCGTCAAGCCGAGGCGGAGGTCCTGCCGGACCCCGGCCGAGTGCTACGGCAGGGCGTTGATGATCTCCGCGACGTCATCGACGCGGCGGCCCGTGTGGAACGGGATCTCCTCGCGGACGTGCAGGCGTGCCTCGGTGTAGCGCATCTTCCACATGAGGTCGACGATGCGGTCGAGCTCCGGGCCCTCGAAGGCCAGGATCCACTCGTAGTCGCCGAGCGCGAAGGCCGGGACGGTGTTGGCGCGGACGTCCGGGTAGTCGCGGCCGGCCTGGCCGTGCTCCGACAGGATGCGGCGGCGGTCGGCCGGCTCCAGCAGGTACCAGTCGTAGGAGCGCACGAACGGGTAAACCGCGATCCAGCGGCCCGGCTCCTCGCCCATGATGAACGACGGCAGGTGAGACTTGTTGAACTCCGCCGGGCGGTGCAGCGCGGCGTTCGACCAGTGCGGCGTGGAGGCGCGGCCGAGCGGGGTCTCGCGCAGGAAGGCGTTGTAGAACGCCTGGACGTCCTCCATCTTCTCGGCGTGGACCCAGAACATGAAGTCGGCCTCGGCGCGCATGGCGGAGACGTCGTAGAAGCCGCGGACGATGAGGTCGACGTCGTCGGCCTCGTAGCGCTTCAGGAACTCGCGGGTCTCGGCGACCGCCGCCTCGCGGTCATCGCCCAGCGCCCCCGGGGTCACCTTGAACGTGGACCACATGGTGTAGCGGATGGTGTCGTTGAGCTTCTTGTAGTCGAGCTTCGCCATGAACGGCCGTCTCCTTGAAGTCGGTGGTGATGGTTGATTGCCGGGGTGGGCACTGCAGAACAGGCTACCCTCGCCGGCACGTGCCGGAGCCGGGTGACCGGGGTGGTCCCGATCACCCGCGCGGCTCAGGCGAGGTCGTTGATGATCTTCGCCGCCGCCGCCTTGGCGTCGGCGATGCACGCCGGGATGCCCGGGCCGCGATGCCACGCGCCGGCCGCCGCGACGCGCGGGACGTCGTCGAGGGCGGCGTCGGCGAAACGCATGAGATCGCCGTGCCCCACGCCGTAGCGCGGGATGCCGCCCCACCAGCGCTGGACGACGACCTCCGCCGGCTGACCGGCGAAGCCCGTCAACGACTCGAGGTCGGCCAACGACTTGGCGGTGAGCTCCTCGTCGGACAAGTGCACGAGCGAATCGTCGCCGAAACGGCCGAAGGAACCGCGGACGACCGCGCCGCCGCGCTCCCCGAGGTGCGGCCACTTCTTCGACGAGAACGTGAACGCCTTCGCGTCGACCGGCGCGTCCGCGGCGATGAGGATGCCGGAGTAGTCCGGCAGGCCCTCGGCGTCGTCGAAGCGCATGGCGACCACGGCCGACGAGGCCAGGTCGATGGCGCCGATGATCTCCGCGGCATCGGGGGCGACCGTGGCCAACAGCGCGCCGGTGGCCGGGGCCGGCGCAGCGAGCACGACGGCGTCGGCGTCGAGGATGCGGCCGTCCGTCAGGGTGACGGCCTTCGAGGCTCCTGCTCCCCCGGCCTCCGCATCGGCGATGGACTCGACGCCCACGCCGAGTTCCAGCTCCGGGGCGGCCTGCTCCACGAGCGCGTCGTAGACCTTGCGGTAGCCGTTGCGGAACGTGCGGAAAATCGGTGCGGCGACGGCGCCGGAGGCGAGCCGCGCCTCGTTGGCCTCGGCGCGCTGATCGAGCACGCGCCGCGCGGCGGCGGTCAAGCTCACCGGCTCACCCACCGCGGTCATCGCGTCGAGCGCCCCCGCCAACTGCGGGACCGTGGCGCGCAGACCGAGGTCGTCGGCCAGGCTGGAGTACACGCCGCCGAGCAGCGGCGACACCAAATGGTCCACGACCTCGCGGCCCAGCCGGGATTCCACCAGCTGGCCAAGATTCACGTCATCGCCGTGCACCCAGTGCAGCGGCGCGGTGACCTCGGGATCACCCTCGGCGTCGATGCGGGCGCACGTGTCGTCGGAAAGCAGGCCCTGCAGGCCCTCCGACGACGCGGGGACGCCCATGACCGTGGTGCGAGGCATGGCGCGGAGCTCGCCCGCGGCGTAGATCGTCGACGGCATGCCCGACGGGACGACCAGCTCGTCGGAGAGGCCGAGGCCCTCGAAGAAGTCCGTGGCGTCCTTGCGGAAGCCCAGGTACGCCTCGGCGCCGACCTCGATCGGCCCTTCGGCCGTGTCGACGGTGCGCAGCTTGCCGCCGACCCGGTCATCCGGATCGACGACGACGATGCGCGCGCCCGGGCCGAGGCCCCGGCGCAGCTGGAACGCGGAGACCAGGCCGGTCAGGCCCGCGCCCGCGACGACAACGGTCAGCGGTCGGACGCTCACAGCTCGTGCACCATCTTCACGGTGCGGGTGATCGCGTCGGCGTCGGTGTTCGGCGGAACGCCGTGGCCCAGGTTGAAGATGTGGCCCCGGGCCGTGCCGCGCTCGATGGCCCGATCGGCCTCGCCGCAGATCCGGCGGACCTCCGACTCGATTGCGGCGTCGCCGGCGAAGAACATCGCGGGGTCCAGGTTGCCCTGCAGCACGCGGGCGTGGGAGGCCCGGTCGCCCGCCGGGTCGGCGGCGGCCAGGGTATTGGAGATGCGCTGGGCGGCGGCGTCCAGCGGCACGCGCCAGTCGACGCCGACTACCTCGGAGCCCGCCTCTGCCATGGCGCCGAGCAGCTCGCCGGTGCCGACGCCGAAGTGGATGCGCGGAATGCCCGCGTCGGCGACCTCCTCGAAGATCGCCTGCGAGTGCGGCAGCACGTGGCGGCGGTAGTCACGCTCGGTGAGGAAGCCCGCCCACGAGTCGAACAGCTGCAGCGCGTCGATGCCGGCGTCGATCTGGGCGCGCAGGAAGCCCGTGACGATCGGCGTGATGCGGCGCATCAGCTTGTCCCACAGCTCCGGCTCGGAGTGCATGAGCGCCTTCGTGCGCTCGTGATTGCGCGACGGGCCACCTTCGACCAGGTAGGACGCGAGGGTGAACGGGGCGCCGGCGAAGCCGATGAGCACCTGCTGGTCGGTCAGCTCGTCGAGGATGCGGGCGATGCCCTCCGCGACGGGCGCCAGGGTGTCCGGGTCGAGCTCGGGCAGCTTGTCGATGTCCGAGGCGGTGCGGATCGGCTCGGCGACGACCGGGCCGCGGCCGGCCACGATGTCGAGGTCCACGCCGGCGGCCTTGACCGGCACGACGATGTCGGAAAAGAGGATCGCCGCATCGACGTCGTGGCGGCGCACCGGCTGCATGGTGATCTCCGCCAGCAGCTCCGGATTGAAGCACGAGTCGAGCATGCCGACGTCCTTGCGGATCTCGCGGTACTCGGGCAGGGAGCGCCCCGCCTGGCGCATGAACCACACCGGTCGGCGGGACGGGGTGCGCCCGGCGGCGGCCTGCAGGAACGGGGCGTCGGACAAGTTGCGGCGATTAGACATGACACCATCATGCCCCATACGGCATCGGAGATACCGCCGCCCCCTTCGCGGCGCGCCTCCACGGACGGGGCCTCCCGCGCCGCTACATTCAAGCACCGTGACCGCCACCGAATCCGCCCCGCAGCCCTTCCGCGACGCCGTCGAGTCGATGCACGCCGCGCACGTGCGCGCCGAGATTTCGCTGGGCGACATCAGGCCCCCGCAGAAGCTGGCCCCGTTCAGCCACGCGATCGGCCTGGAGGTTGTGCACCCGGAGACCGACCTGGTCCCGGAGACCTCCGAGGGCGACGCTTTCGGCCGCCTGATCCTGCTGCACGATCCGCGGGCCGAGGAGTCCTGGTCCGGTGCGATGCGGCTGGTCGCCTACATCCAGGCCGACATGGACGCCGACGTCGCCTCCGATCCCCTGCTGCCCCAGGTGGCGTGGCAGTGGCTGACGGAGGGCTTCGAGGATTGCGGCGCCGGCTTCAGCAACTTGGGCGGCACCGTGACCACGACGAATTCCGTGCGCTACGGCGAGATCGGCGGCCCGCCGGAGGCCTTTCAGCTGGAGATGCGGGCGTCCTGGACCGCCGAGGACATCGACCTCGCGCCGCACGTCGAGGCCTTCTCCCGCGTGCTCGCGAACGTCGCCGGGCTGCCGCCGGAGGGCGTGTCCGAGCTGGTCCGCTAGCCGCTAGTAGTAGACCGCCAGACGGCCGCGCGGCCCGTCGACGACCTCGACCGGGGTGTCGAAAACCTCGGTGAGGATGTCGTCGCGCATGATCTCCTCCGGCGTGCCGAAGTGGACGATGCGTCCGTTCTTCGCGGCGCAGATGCGGTCGGCGTAGTGGCCCGCGAAGTTGATGTCGTGGAGCACGATGACGACCGTGCGACCGAGCTCCGTGGCCGCGCGGTGCAGGTGCTGCATCATCTGGACCGAGTGCCGCATGTCCAGGTTGTTCAGCGGCTCGTCGAGGAGGATGTAGTCGGTGTCCTGCGCCAGAACCATGGCCACGTAGGCGCGCTGGCGCTGACCGCCCGAGAGCTCGTCGAGGTAGCGGCCCTCCAGCTCGGCGAGGCCGAGGAAGTCGATGGACCGGGTGATGATCTTCTCGTCCTCCGGCGTGATGCGCCCCTTCGAGTACGGGAAGCGCCCGAAACCGACGAGCTGGCGCACCGTCAGGCGCGTGACGAAGTGGTTCTCCTGCCGCAGGATCGACACGATCTTCGCGAGGTCCGCGGACTTCGTCGACGTGACGTCGTAGCCGGCGACCTCGATGGAACCCTCGTCCATGCCGACCAACCGGCCGATCATGGTCAGCAGCGTCGACTTGCCGGCGCCGTTGGGGCCGACGAGCGCGGTGACGCCGCCGGCGGGGATCTTCAGGTCCACCGGACCGATGGAGACTTCGTCGTTGTAATGCTTGGCGACGTTGGTCAGCGTGATCACAGACGGCCCTTTCGCAGGATGTAGATGAGGAAGAACGTGCCGCCGACGACCTCGATGATGATGCCGACGGAGCCTTCCGCGTAGAAGAAGTTCTTGAGCACGAAGTAGGAACCCGACAGCACGACGAAACCGGTCAGCCACGCGATCGGGAAGACGTGGCGGTGGTCGTAGGTGTCGGCGAGCTGGTACGCGATCATGGCGACGAGGAAGCCGAGGAACGTCATCGGGCCGACCAGCGCCGTGGACACGGCCATGAGCATCGACACCATGATCAGGACGATGATGGTGTCCTTCTTGTGGTTGACGCCAAGGTTCGTGGCCGTCTCGCGGCCCAGGCCGAGCACGTTGAGCTTGGTGGAGCGCAGCCACAGCACGCCGCCCGCGAAGGCGATGATGGGCAGGCTGACCAGCAGGTAGTCGGTGTCGGCGTTGGCGATGGAACCGATCAGGCGCGCGGTGAGCACGTCGAACTCGCTGGGGGTGAGCATGCGCTGCATGAACGTCGACAGCGCGCCCATGCCGCCGCCGAGGATGATGCCGACCAGCAGCATGATCTGCAGGTTGCCGAAGCGGCCGCCGA
>NZ_DURI01000374.1 GCF_012837295.1 Corynebacterium sp.
GGCGGGTCGGGGTCGGCGCGGCGGCCGGTGAGCGGCCCTCGAAATCAGTCATGAGACATATGACACTTGGCCACTATCTGTATTGCCAATCGGCTGTGCCCCGAAGTCACCCCATCGAGGGGGTATTTCACGGAAGATTCATCCCCGGTACACCTGCGGTTCCCGCGGACGACACGGGACGACCCGGGGCAGACGATCAGGCGGTGAGGCCCATCTTCGACATGATCTCCGAATCAATGCCGTCGAGCTCCGCCGAAATGGACACGTGCGCGCGGCGGCGCTGGTCCGGGGTCATGTGCTCGGAGGTCTCGATCGCGTCGCCCAGCAGCTCCAGGCGATTGCGGGCGTCCTTGACGAAGCCCGCCGTGCCCGACGCCTTCGAATTCTCCAGGCGATCGAGCGAACCGTGGATACCCTCGATGCGGGCGCGCAGCGCGGCGCCGTAACCGTGGTGGCGGGCCACCGCGTCACCCGACACGCCGAACTGGCGGGCGGAGGCGTCCTGGCCGCGGTTCTGCACGAAGGTCATCAACCGGTAGCCGATCGGCAGCGCCACCGGCAGCAGCAGACGCGCCGCGCCGACCCAGCCCTTCGCCTTGTCCGACGTCATGCCCTGCGAACGCTGCTGCTCCAGGATCTTCTCCGCCATGCGGGACTGGTGCTTGTGCTTCGCCTTCAGGGCCTTCTGCTCGTCCTTCCAGCCGGCCTTGCGGATCTTCTCCGCCCGCTTCATGGCCCGCTTGTCCAGCTTCCGCTCGAGCTTGGCGTCCTTGGCGGCGGCCTTCGAATCGCGCTTGCGCTCGACCTCGGCGGCCTTCACGCCCTCGCGGTAGGCCTTGTCCTTCAGCTTCGCCTCATGCTTCGCGTCCTCCTTGGCCTTGGCCTTCGCGGCCTTCAGCTTCAGTTTCGTTTCGCGGCGGCGGTCGCGGTAGTCGCCCAAGAAGCTCATGGAATCCCTAATCTGCGGTCGGAGTCTGCGGAAATGGTGTCGCGTAACCAGATTAACCCCGGTTCGGACCGGGCGATACCCTGGTTGCATCGTGAACACCGAGGATACCGTCCCGCAGCCGGTGACCGGGCCCGATTTGGTCGGGTGCCGGTATCGGCTGGTCCGCGACCGCTTGGCGGGGCCGCGGCGCCCCGGCGACTCCGAATCCGCCCGCCGGCGCGCGGAATTGGGCGCCCACCACCGCGCCGCCGTGATCGCGGGGCTGCCGGATCCGACGGTGATCGAGCCGGGCCCCGATGCCGACCTGGACACCCTGGAGGCGATGGCGGCGGGCGCGGACCTCATCGTCGGCGCGGTCCTGCGCCACGAGCGCCCGCCGGGTGACCGCGCGTTCTCGGGCATCGCGGAGGAGTCCCGCCCGGATCTGCTCGTCCGCCTCGGCGACGGCTACCTGCCGGTGATCATCGCCGCCCACAAGCTGCTGGAGCCGCGCCGCCGCCGCACGGAGGCCGCCCGCATCCTGCCGGTCGCGCGCCTGGGCCGCCCCGGGGTGCTGGGCCGGTCGCTGCGCCAGGGCATCGTGGTCGACGAGGCCCTGAAGCTGCGCCATAACGCCGCCGACGCCGTGCGCCTGGGCCAGGCCGCCGCGCTGCTGCACCGGCTGGGCGCCTCCAGCGGTTTGGTCGGCGGCATCGGCGCCGACGCGACGCGGGTGGTCATCGTCGACGAGGGCCCCCGGGTCGCCGCGTACCGCACCGCTTTACGACGCGCCCGCGCCGCCATCCATGCGGTCGAGCGTCATGAGGCGGCGGGGTCGTCGTCAAGCGTCCTCGACGCCGACAACCTGCCGCCCGTGCCGAAAGTCGACGGCATCGAGTGGCGCGTCGGGGAATGGCCGCTGGCGCCGCGGAAGATCCGCGAATGCCGCGGCTGCCGCTGGCGCGAGGCGTGCGAGGCGGAACTGCGCGCCGCCGACGACATCTCGCTGCTGCTGCCCGGCAACCGCGGCGACGAGTACCGGGAGGCGGGGATCACCACCATCCGGCAGCTCGCGCGCGCCGAGAACGCCGGCGAGCACCGGTATCTGGCGCTGCTGTCCGTGTTCGGCGAGCCCGCGGCGCTGCGCGTGCGGGAGACGTCCGCGCCGCGCGCCGACGTGGAAATCGACGTCGACCTGGAGGCCTACCCCGGCCACGGCGCGTACCTGTGGGGCGCGTGGACCCCGGAGGACGGGTACGTGCCGCACGTGACGTGGGCGCCGCCCGGGCCGGAGGGGCTCGGCGGGACGGCGGAGGCCGAGAACTTCGCGCGGTTCTGGGATTGGCTCATGGCGCGCCGGGCCGCCGCCCGCGCCGACGGACGCTCCTTCCGCGCGTACTGCTGGGCCGCCGAGGGCGAAAACCACTGGCTGCGGCACTCCGCGAAGCGATTCGCCGGCCTGGAGTTCGTGGTGGAGGGAGAGTCGGCGGGAGAGCCCGCCCGCATCATCGCGGTGCCCGACGTCGCCGAGATCGAGCGCTTCATCTCCTCCGACGAGTGGGTCGACTTGTTCCGCGTGGCCAAACGCCAGCTGATCAGCCCGGCGGGGCTCGGGCTGAAAGTGGTCGCGCCCATGGCCGGATTCTCGTGGCGCGACGAGGACGCCGACGGCGAAGCCTCGCTGTCGTTCTACCGCGACGCCGTCGGCATCGGCGCTGGGTCGGGAGCCGCAGGAGATGGCGCCGGCCGCTCCGCAGGGGGCGGCGTCGGCGGATCCCCCGCGGCCCGCGCGAAACTGCTGCGCTACAACGGCGACGACTGCCGCTCCACCGCCGTCGTCCGCGACTGGCTCGACTCCGGCCGCGCCACCGTCGACGTCCCCTACGTCGGCGACCTCGAGGACCGGGACCTCTCGCCCGGTGCCATGATGGATTCATGATCCATCAAAGCGGCATCACCGGCATCGGCGTGACCGATCACGCATACGTGGAACTCGACGTGAAGGCGGGGACGGATGCGGCGCGGGCCGTCGGAAAGCTCGCCGCCGCGATCAATCTGCCGAGCACGGCGGGCGCGAACGTCGTCGTCGGAATCCGGCCCGGCCTGTGGGCCGACGTCGCCGACGCGGAGCACGTGCCCGCCGGCGTCCATGACTTCGACGAGCCGATCCGCGGCCGCGACGGCTACGACATGCCCGCGACGCAGCACGATGCGTGGCTGTGGGTGGCGTCGTCGTCACGCTCGCAGGCGTTCGACGTCGAGCACCACATCATCGGGGAGATCCGCGACGTGTTCGACGTCGCCGACGAGACCGTCGGATGGGTCTACGAGATGAACCGCGACCTCACCGGATTCGAGGACGGCACGGAGAACCCCGGCGCCCTCGAAGCGCCCGGCGTCATCGCCGTCCCCGCCGGGCAGCCCGGCGCCGGCGCATCCGTGCTGCTCTATCAGCTGTGGCGGCACCGCACCCGCGACTGGGAAGGGCTTGACGACGACGCCCAGCAGGACGTCATCGGCCGCACCAAAATCGACTCCGTCGAGCTCGACGACGACGTGAAGCCCGAGTCGTCGCACGTGGCGCGGACCGTGGTGGAGGTCGACGGCGAAGAGCTCGAGGTCTTCCGCCGCAACACCTCCTACGGCGAAATGCTCGACCACGGCACCGTTTTCGTCGGGTTCAGCCACGACCAGTGGCGGCTGGAGGAGATGCTGCGGCGCATGGCCGGCGCCGACGGCGGGCCCCGGGACCGGCTCACCGAATTCACCGACGCGCTCACCGGCGCCTGGTACGTGTGCCCGTCCGTCGAGGGCCTGCTCGCCGTGGCGGAGCCGTTCCTCGACGGCGAGGATTAGTCTCACCGGTCGCAGCCGCGCCGGGCGCGGGGCTCTAACCCCGCAGCCAGGCGGCCGCCTCGTCGGTGATGTCGCTCGGGGACACGGCGACGTCGAAGACCCGGCCGGCCTCGTCGTCGCCGAGCAATTCGAGGGTCGCGAACTGCGAATCCAGCAACGACGTCGGCATGAAATGCCCCGGCCGCGCCGCCATCCGCGCCCCCATCAGCTCCCGCGAGCCATGCAGGTGCACGAACACCGTGTCCGGCGCCGCCGCCCGGATCCGATCGCGATACGCCCGCTTCAACGCGGAACACGCGATCACCCCGCCGCCGGACTGCTCCGCCAGCCACTCGCCGACCAACGTCAGCCACGGCCACCGGTCGTCGTCCGTCAGCGGCACGCCCGACGCCATCTTCTCGATGTTCGCCCGCGGATGCAGGTCATCGCCGTCCATGAACGGCACCACCAACTTCAGCGCCAGCAACTCGCCGACCGTCGACTTTCCGCAGCTGGACACGCCCATCACCACCACGCGGGGCCGTGAAGGGGACGGCGTGGAAGGTGAAACGTGGGCGTCGTCAAGCGAACCGCGGTCGGGGACTGCGTGCTCGGGCGCAACGGACATCGGACGTGGTCCTTTCGGTGGAGGGGGAGGCGGGCGCGCCGGCTACCAGTTGTGGACCGTGCCGTCGGCCAGGCGGTTGTACGGCAGGTACGCCTGCTCGTACGGGAACTTCTCGGCGACCTCCGGGTGGAACGTGACGCCCAGGCCCGGCGTATCCGACGGGTGCAGCATGCCGTTTTCGAAGGTCATGGTCGTCTCGAAGACCTCGAGGGTCTCCGGCGTGTGCGTCATGTACTCCTGCGCACCGTAATTGTGGATGTTGATGTCCAGGTGCAGCTCCGCCGCGAAACCGATCGGCGACACATCCGTCGGGCCGTGGAAACCGGACTTGATCTGGTACGGCTCGGCCTGCGCCATGACCTTCTTCAGCGGGGTGATGCCGCCGA
>NZ_DURI01000375.1 GCF_012837295.1 Corynebacterium sp.
GGGGATCTGCGCGCCGATGCGGTACAGAATGATCATGCCCAGTGTGAACAGGATCTTCTTCCGCAGGTCGGGGTCGCGCAGGGCCGCCAGGAAACCGGAAGGCACGTGCATCCTCCTGAACCCGCTTTACGACGGCCCGCGCCCGTCGCGGTGAAGCGTTCGGGCAGGTGAGGCGTCGTCCGTGTCCGCCCCGGTTATTCCGGGGCATCTTCGTTCGCGGGCGAACTGATAGTGGACAGTAAATGACTCTGTGAGTCTAGCAGCGCCGCCCGACTCCGGTCCCATCACGGCGCGGTAAACGAAAGCGCCCCTCCCCCGATGAACGGGGAAGGGGCGCTGACGCGTGTCGTCGGGGTCTCCGACCGGGGCGGATTACGCCTCGGTGACGGAACCGCCGGCGGCCTCGATCTTGGACTTCGCGGAGCCCGAGAACTTGTCGGCGGTGACGTTGACCTTGACGTCGATGTCACCGTTGCCGAGGATCTTCACCGGCTGCTTCGGGCGCACGGCGCCCTTGGCGACCAGGTCGGCGACGGTGACGTCGCCACCCTCCGGGAAGAGACGGGCCAGATCCGCGACGTTGACGACCTGGAAGGTCACCTTCGCCGGGTTCTTGAAGCCCTTCAGCTTCGGCAGGCGCATGTGCAGCGGCATCTGGCCGCCCTCGAACGCCGCCGAAACCTGCTTGCGGGCCTTGGTGCCCTTGGTGCCGCGACCGGCGGTCTTGCCCTTGGACGCCTCACCGCGGCCGACGCGGGTCTTGTCCTTCTTGGCGCCCGGGGCCGGAGCCAGGTCGTGGAGCTTGATGGGATCAGTCATGATGTGCCTACTCCCCCGCCACTTCTTCGACCTCGACCATGTGACGCACGGCGTTGATCAGGCCGCGGACCTCCGGGGTATCCGGACGGACCACGGACTGGTGCCGGCGCTTGAGGCCGAGGGTGCGCAGCGAGTCCTTCTGGTTCTGCTTGGTTCCCGCGGTGCCGCGGAGCTGGGTGATCTTCAGAGCCATGTCAATCACGCTCCCTGACCCGCGCGGGCGCGCAGCATGCCGGCCGGGGCGACCTCTTCGAGGGTCTTGCCGCGACGAGCGGCGACCTCTTCGGGGCGCACCAGCTGCTTGAGGGCGTCCACGGTGGCGTGGACGACGTTGATGGCGTTGTCGGAGCCCAGGGACTTCGACAGCACATCCTGGATGCCGGCGCACTCGAGCACCGGACGAACCGCGCCACCGGCGATGACGCCGGTACCCGGGGCGGCCGGGCGGAGCATGACGACGCCTGCGGCGGCCTCGCCCTGCACCGGGTGGGTGATGGTGCCGGCGATCATCGGAACGCGGAAGAAGTTCTTGCGAGCCTCCTCGGCGCCCTTCTGGATCGCGGCCGGCACCTCCTTCGCCTTGCCGTAGCCGACGCCCACGTTGCCCTCGCCGTCGCCGACGATCACGAGAGCAGTGAAGCTGAAGCGACGACCGCCCTTCACGACCTTGGACACGCGGTTGATGGTGACGACGCGCTCCAGGTACTGGTTGCGCTCGTCCTGCTGGCGGCGGTCGTCGCGGCGGCCACCACGGCCGCCGTCGCGACGCTCGCCGCGGTTGTTGTTGTTCTGGTTGTCGGCGGAGCCACGTCCGCCGTCACGCCGTTCACGTCCCGGCATCAGGCGTTCCTTCCGTAGAACTGATTGGTCTGCATCATTAGAACTTCAGGCCACCTTCGCGGGCGGCGTCGGCCAGCGCGGCCACGCGGCCGTGGTACTGGTAGCCACCGCGGTCGAAGACGACCGAATCGATGCCGGCGTCCTTGGCGCGGGCGGCGAGAACCTCGCCGACCTTGGCGCTGCGGGCCTTCTTGTCACCGTCGATCGCGCGGATGTCGGCGTCCAGGGTCGACGCGGCGGCCAGCGTGCGGCCGATCGAGTCGTCGATGATCTGGGCGCTCATGTGGCGCGAGGAGCGGTGGACCACGAGACGCGGGGTCTCGGCGGTGCCGCGGATGTTCTTGCGCAGGCGCGCGTGGCGGCGGGCACGGGCGACGCGGCGACGCGTCGAGATGTCCTTGCCGACAGGGAGGCGCTTTTCGTTGTTGTTGCTCATTACTTACCCGTCTTTCCGACCTTGCGACGGATCTGCTCGCCCTCGTAGCGGATGCCCTTGCCCTTGTAGGGGTCGTCCTTCCGCAGACGACGGATGTTGGCGGCGATCTGTCCGACC
>NZ_DURI01000376.1 GCF_012837295.1 Corynebacterium sp.
CCCGCGCTTCTTCATGCGCGCGGCCGCTCCCGCGGAATGTGGTGGCCGGGCGGCGGGGCGTTAGACTCTGCCGCCATGACCAACTCCGATTCCCCCGCCCACGGCTCTGGGCCGGGCGCTGCCGCGGCCACCGCGTCCACGCCCACGAACTCCCCCCGCACCGCGACCACCAAGTACGACCCCGCGATCGAATCCGACGCGCCCCGCCACGTTGCGGTGCCGCGCTCGATGTACCCGATCCTCGTGGGCGTCTTCACCGGTGTGCTGCTGATCTCGAACATCACCGCCACCAAGGGCGTCGAGTTGTTCGGCTTGGTCACCGACGGTGCGTTTTTCCTTTTCCCGCTGAGCTAC
This sequence comes from Corynebacterium sp., assembly GCF_012837295.1. Classification (GTDB taxonomy): domain Bacteria; phylum Actinomycetota; class Actinomycetes; order Mycobacteriales; family Mycobacteriaceae; genus Corynebacterium. The sequence goes on from NZ_DURI01000376.1 coordinate 355, forward strand.
ATCATCGGCGACGTGCTGTCCGAGGTCTACGGTTTCCGTGCGACCCGCCGCGCCGTGTACACCGGCTTCGCGGTGCTGGCCATCGGCATGGCCAGCTTCTTCATCGCCATCGAGCTTCCGCCCGCCGATTTCTACGAGAATCAGGCGGCGTTCGAGACGGTCCTGGGCACGGTGCCCCAGCTGGTGCTCGCCGGCCTGGCCGGTTACCTGGTCGGGCAGCTGCTCAACGCGTGGTCGCTGACGGCCATCAAGCGCCGCACGGGTGAAAAGTCACTGTGGATGCGCCTTCTCGGCTCCACGGTGGTCGGCCAGTTCGCCGACACGCTCATCTTCTGTTCCATCGCCGCACCCGCGATCGGCATCTCGACGTGGGGCGACTTCGTCAACTTCGTCGTCGTCGGCTTCCTGTGGAAGACGGGCGTCGAGGTCGTCATCCTGCCGATCACCTACCAAGTCATCGCCTGGGTGAAGAAGCGCGAGGGCTACTACGACCAGCCCGCCGCGACCGCGTAGCCCGCGGCTTCGCGGCGGCGGCCGCCGCTGTTTCTTCTTGGCCGCTACTTCTTCTTTCCCGCGTAGTAGCGGCCGAGGAATTCGTCGCGGTACTCCTCGAAGGTCCCGTCGATGATCGACGCGCGGATGTTCTCCACCAGCTTCACCATGAAGTACACGTTGTGGATGGTGCACAGAGTGCCCGCCAGGAACTCCTTCGCCTTGAGCAGGTGGTGGATGTACGCCCGCGAGTAATTCAGCGTCGTGTACGACTCCACCTCCGGGTCGATCGGCCCGAAGTCGGTCTTGAACCGCGCGTTCGTCAGCGTGATCTTGCCGTCGAGGGTGTACACGCCGCCACGGCGCGCCAGCCGCGTCGGGGCGACGCAGTCGAAGGTGTCGGCGCCGGCGGCGACGGCCGCGAAAATGTCGTCCGGCTCGGAAATGCCCAGCAGGTGGCGAGGCCGGTCGTCGGGCAGCTCGTCGGTGACCCAGCGGCAGATCTCGCCCAGGCGCTGCTTCTCCAGCGCGCCGCCGATGCCGTAGCCGGCGAATCCCCGCTTCCCGGCGGCTTCGGCGGCGTCGGAAAGCTCGACCAGGCCCCGCGCGGCGCCGCGCCGCAGGTCCTCGTACTGGGCGCCCTGCACGACGCCGAAGAGCTGCTGGAGCGGGCGCTCGCCCTCCGCGAGTTCGCCGGCGAGCCCGGGCACCTGGTTGCGCTCGCGAGTCAGGCGATCGTGCTCGTCGAGGCAGCGCTGCGCCCAGCGGTGCGTCCGCTCGACGGAGGATTCCTGGTATTCGCGGGTGTTCATCAGCGTGGTCAGCTCGTCGAACGCGAAGATGATGTCCGCGCCGAGCTTGTGCTGGATGCCCATGGAAAACTCCGGCGTGAACCGGTGCGAGCTGCCGTCGATGTGGCTGCGGAAGGTCACGCCCTCCTCGTCGACGAACGCGTTGCGCTCCTTGCCGGGGGCGAGGATGTCGTCGTTTTGCAGGCCGGTGACGTCCATGGCCAGGGTCTTGCGGAAGCCCACGCCCAGGCTCATGACCTGGAACCCGCCGGAGTCGGTGAACGTCGGCCCGTTCCAGTTCTCGAACCGCGTCAGACCGCCCGCCGCCTCCACGATGTCGGGGCCCGGCTGCAGGTACAGGTGGTACGCGTTCGACAGCACCGCCTGCGCCCCGGTGTCCCGGATCTGCTCGGGCGTCAGCGTCTTCACCGTCGCCTTCGTGCCCACCGGGATGAACGCCGGCGTCTGCACGTCCCCGTGCGGGGTGCGGATGATTCCGGCTCGCCCCGGCTCACCGTCCATCTGCTTGACGACGCTGAAGTTCGCCTCGTTCGCCGCTGAATCCGTCACGGGGTGGGTCTCCTCGAAAATCGTGGGCCCGGCCGGGGTGTCCGGCCGGGCGCTGGTGGGCGGGGCGCTGTTCGTCCAGTGCGGTCGGACGCGGTGCGCCCCGCCCGGTGAAGCCGTGGTGGTCGACGTTAGTCGTTTCCGTCGAGCTCGTCGTAGTCGCGCGGGTCCCACAGGGCTCGGCGGCGGCGCGGTCGCTTGTGGCCGCCCTCCCGCTTGATCAGGTCCTGCACCGAAATCGAGCCGTCCGCCGGTTCCTGCGGCGCGGGCTGCTGCGCCGACTTTTCCTTCTCGGCGCGTTCCAGTTCGGTGCGTTCCTTTTCGGCGCGCTCCTTCTCGGCGCGCTCCAGTTCGGTGCGTTCCTTTTCGGCCCGCTCCTTCTCTACACGGGCGGCGGCCTCCTGCTCCCGCTGCCAACGGCGCTCGGCGTACGGGCTGCTGAACGCGGTGCGGGGCTTCTCCTGCTGCTCCGCACGCTGCTGGGCCTCGTGCAGCTGCGCGCGCTGCTGCCACTGCTCCGGCATGCGATTGGCGGACTCGGGCTGCGACGGGGAGCCGGTCCGGGGCCGGATTCGATCGCCGGATTCGCGCCGGGATCCGCGTGCGGCGTCGCCCTCGTCGACGAGTTCCGCGTCGACGATCGGGAACTCGGCGGTGGCATCGTCATCGACGGAACGCGCCGGATCACGGAAGGTCGGCGACAGCGCCGCCGCGGTCGCCCCGCCGATGACGGTTCCCGCACCCACGGTGCCGGCCGCAGTCGGCGCGGACTTCTCGAACTTCTCCGGCTGCTCGGGCTGCTCGGGTGCCTCGGCTCGCGCGGCCTCTTCTGCCCGCGCGGCCTTCTCGGCGCGCTTCTGCTCCGCCCGAGCGGCCTTCTCCGCCCTCTTCCGCTCGGCCTTCTCCGCCTTCGCGGCATCCTTCTCGGCCTTGCGATCCTTCCGCCGCTCGGCGCGGTCGGACTTCTCGGAGGAGGAGTCGTCGTCAAGCACGACGGCCCCGCCCGACGCCTGCGCCGCACGCTCCGCCTTGCCCGCCGCCACCAAGTCGTCTGCCTTGCTCTCCAGCGCCGAACCCTCGACGTCCACCGACGGCAGGATCTTGTCCAGCCACTTCGGCATCCACCACGTGGAACGGCCCAGCAGGAACATCGACGCCGGAATGAGCGTCATGCGGACCAGGAAAGCGTCGAACAGCACCGCCGCGCCGAGCGCGAAACCGAAGACCTTCACGAACGCCAACGGCTGGCCGATGAACGCCACGAACACCGCGATCATGATGATCGCCGCCGCCGTGACCACGCGAGCACCCAACGAGAAGCCCTCGATGACCGACTCCTCGACGGCGTTGTACTTCGAACCCGGCCGCGACCGCCCCTTCGAATGCGTGAAATGCTCGCGCATTCTGGACACCAGGAACACCTGGTAGTCCATGGCCAGGCCGAAGGTCACGCCGATCATGAAGATCGGGATGAAGCTGACCAGCGGGCCCGGCGTATGCACCAGCCCCCACAGGCCCTCCTGCCAGAACAGCACCGTCACGCCGAACGCCGCGCCGACCGAGAGCAGGAAGCCCAGGCCAGCCGTCAACGGCACCACCAGCGAACGGAACACCAACAGCAACAGCACGATCGCCAGACCGATGACCACCGACAGGTACACCGGCATCGCGTCGGACAGGCGCTGCGTGATGTCCTGCTCAATGGGGATCAGACCCGTCACGCCCGTGACCAGGCCCGTGGCCTCCTTGATCTGGTCCTGCTGCGCGCGCAGCGCGGAAATCAGCGACCCCGTCTCCGAATCGAGCGGGCCCGCCTTCGGGGTGAGCATCATCATCACGCCCGTGCCGTCGCCGTTCAGGCCGATCATCTGCACGTGCTCGACGTCCACGTTGTTCTTGAAGTGATCCAGCGCGTAGCTGAACGACGCCGTCCGCGCCGCCTGCTCCGGGGACAGGCTCGGGTCGCCCGCCATCAGGCCCCGCGCCACCGTCTGCAGCGGGGCGGCGTCCGGCTTCACGTTCTCGGCGTCGGCGACGATGAGCATCTGCGCGTTGCGGCCGGGGCCGAAGCCCTCCGACGCCAGCTCGATGCCGTTGCGCTGCGTCGACCCGTACGGCGACGTCGAATCCGACGGCAGCGCCAGCTGCAGATTCGCCGCCGGCACCGACAGCGCCACCAGGATGCCGACCGCGCCGACCAGGAACAGGCCCGGCGCCTTGTGTACGGCCTCGACCCAGCGGCGGCCCATCGTCTTGCCGCCGATCAGCGGGCGACGGCCGCTCTTGAACGGGTTGCCCGCGATGCCCGGCACCTTGCCGGCGAAGATCTTCTTTCCGAACAGCGCCATCAGCGCCGGCAGCAGCGTCAGCGAAATGATCACCGCGATGCCCACCGTGATCGCCGCCGAAATGCCCATCAGCGACAGGAACGGCACCTGCGCGATGACCAGTGCCGCCAACGCCACGATGACCGTCAGTCCCGCGAACACCACCGATGAGCCGGCGGTGCCCGTGGCCATTCCCACCGCGTCCGCCTTGGTCAGCCCTCTCGCCCGCTCGGAGCGGTAGCGAGACAGGATGAACAGGGCGTAGTCGATGCCGACGGCCAGACCGATCATCACGGCGAGCACCGGGGTGATGGAGTTGACGTCGGTGAAGGCGGTGAACAGCACGACGAGCAGCGAGCCGATGGCGATGCCGACCACCGCGGTGATCAGCGGCAGGCCCGCGGCGACGAGCGAGCCGAAGGTGATGATCAGCACCGCCGCCGCGATCGAAATGCCGATGATCTCGGACGTCGCGCTGACCGCGACCGGCTCCATCATGCCGGGGCCCATGGCCTCGACACGCAGGCCCGCGTCGCGGCCGATCTGCATGGCGTCGAACAGCGCCTGGCGGTTCTCCGGGGTGATGTCTTTGGGCACGCGGACGTCGAACGCGAACTGCGACATGCCGTAGCGCCCGTCTTCGGACAGCATGCGCAACGAGTGGGCGTCGGCTTCGGCGACGGGCTGCGGCAGGCCCGAGCTGGTGCCGGTCTCGACGACCCTGCGTTGCAGCTCGGGGTTCAGCCGCACCGGGTTGACCAGCATCTCGTCGGCGGTGAGCTGGTCGATGTTGTTCTTGATCCCGGCGACGACCGCGTCGGCGGCCTCCATGTTGCCGGGATCCTCGAGTCTCTCGCCCTCGGGTGCCGCGAACACGACGTAGACCGTTTGCTCGCGGATTGGGTTGGGTTGGTCGGGGAACTTCTCCTCGATCATCTTCGAGGCGATCGACGACGGCATGCCGGGGATCGAGAACTGGTCGTCGAATCCCTTCTGGAATGCGCCGGCTGCACCGCCGACGACGCCGAGGATCAGCGCCCAGGCGATGATGACCGTCCATTTATGCAGGTAGGACCACCTGCCGAGGCTGAACAGGACCTTCGCCATCGCTCAACTTCCCCTATCACTCGCGTCGGTTCGCGAGCGCACGGCCGGCGGACTCGCCGCGGGACGCGCGCACCACCTACCCAGGATACGTGTCCGGGTGTTCCCGGTGGGCAACAGACGAAACAATTGCCCCAGTACTTGCTCCTGGAAACACGTCGGCAAACACGCGCCGCCACACGTTCCCGGGCGCGGTTTCGCTCGTTTGTCCGGGCCGAGCCCATTTGCTTGACGACGTCCCGACGTCCGCGCCGTCCCGTCGTCAAGCACAAGCAACCTGCGACCAGCCTCCCGCCCCGCGCCCGCCGCCAATCAGGCGCCGACAACCCCACCGGCCGAACATCCGACGTACCCCACGAACATCCACCGAACGGATGCCGGCCAGGAAGCCGGGCGCGCCAAATCGAGACCCCTACGGACGCACAGCCCGCGCACACGAAAAAACCGCCGCCCGTGCACATTGCACGGACGGCGGTTTCATTGGCGGTGGCGGAGGGATTTGAACCCTCGGTTGGGGATTACCCAACACTCGCTTTCGAGGCGAGCACCTTCGGCCGCTCGGACACGCCACCGCGAAAAAACTTATCGGAGATGACCCCCGCGGGCCAAATCGCCAGGTCAGACTAGCGGTCGTCGCCCTTGAGCTTGCCCAGGCCCTCGGTGACCTTGTCCTTGGCGTTCTCCATGCCCTGCTTGGCGTCGGCCTTGACCTGGTCGCCCTTGCCCTCGTTCTCGAGGTTCTGGTTGCCCGTGGCCTTGCCGGCGGCCTCCTTGGCCTTGCCGCCGAACTCGTCGGCCTTGTTCTGGAAGTTGCCCATGATGTTCTCCTGACGTGCTCGTGAATGTTGTTTGCCCCGCCACGCTAAACGCGGTTCATCGGCGGGCGCCATGGCCGTGCACGCTTCTTGGCCGAACCGTTACCGCCCCGTCACCGCTTGCCGCGGAAGAACTCCGGCAGCAGGTCCTCGCACTCGTCGGCGAGCACGCCGCCGCGCACCCTCGGGGCGAAGGGGTGGGCGGGGTCGCGAACGACGTCGGCGATCGACCCGCACGCCCCGGTCTTCGGCGACCACGCGCCGAACACGATGCGCCCCACCCGCGCCATGACGGCTGCGCCGGCGCACATTACGCAGGGTTCCAGCGTCACCACCAGCGCGCATTCCTCCAGCCGCCACCCGTCCCCGTGCGCGCGGGCGGCGGCGCGGATGGCCAGGACTTCGGCATGGGCGATGGGGTCGGCATCTGCTTCACGACGATTCGCCGCCTCCGCCACCACCGTGCCATCCGGGCCCACGACGATGGCGCCGACGGGCACGTCGCCGGGCGGGGTGCGTCGGGCGACGGCGATGGCCGCGCGCATCCACTCCTCGTCGCGGACGTCGGATTCGGGCCGCGGGAGAACCGGACCACCCGCCGACTCTCCCCCGACGGGCACCCCGTCAGCGACCGGCCCAGCGGCTCCCCCGTTCGGACCGTCAGCCGTCATATTCCACGTCGACGCCGGTCTCGTCGGCGAGCGCCTCGTCGAATCCGAGCTCGACGGCGATGGCGTGGAGCTGCTCGGACGCCCACAGCGACTGGTCGTCGCAGATCACCGACAGGATGTCGGAGGGCACGCCCAGGTCGGCGAGGATCTCCAGATCGCCCTCGGGCCAGGAATCGACGTCGTCGAGCTCGTCCTCGTCCAGGTCGGGGATGTCCTCGTCGAGCTCGTCCATGACGTCTGCCGCGATGTCGTCGGTCACGGACGCGGTGGCGTCGGAAAGCAAGACGCGCACGCCGCCGGGCATCGGCCGCAGCAGGATGAAGTAGTCGTCGTCGATGTTGAGCATCGCGAACGACGCGCGCTCGGCGCGCAGGCGGCGCATCTGCGCGGTGGCGTCGGCGAGCGAGTCCAACGCGTCGTCGCCGAGTTCGCGCACGGACCAGCCGTCGTCGCCCTGCAGGACGGCCACCGCGTAGGAACGGTCGTCGTCATCGCCCCGGGGGCCCTGGTCGGGGCCCGCGGACCCCGGAAAAGTCGTGCTCATGCCACCCCACGCTAGTCGTGGTGTGTCATCCTTGTCAGGTGACCAACGACACTCTCGCCACGCCGACCTGCATCCTCGGACTCGGGCTGATCGGCGGCTCGCTCATGCGCGATCTCGCCGAGGCGGACGCGCCGGTCTACGGGTGGAATCGCTCCGCCGGCACCGCGGAGGCCGCGGCCGAGGAGGGTTTCGACGCGTCGACGGATCTGACGGCCGTGCTGCGCCGCGCCCAGGAGGATCGGGCGCTGCTGGTCATCGGCGTGCCCATGTTCGCCGTCGGCGGCCTGCTGGATCAGATCGCCGAGCACGCGCCGGATTGCGGCATCACGGACGTGGTCAGCGTCAAGCGCGCGATCCTCGACGAGGTCGACGCCCGCGGCATGGGCGACCGGTACGTGGGCGCGCACCCGATGGCGGGGTCGGAGGAGTCCGGCTGGGATGCGACTCGGACGGGGCTTTACGACGGCGCGGCGTGGGTCGTCTGCTTCGACCGCGCCGCGGAAGCGGCCGCTGCGGGCGCCGAGGTTCCGGAGGAGTGGACCAAGACCTTCCGCGACGTGGTGGCGCTGGGCAAATTCGTGCGCTCCGAGGTGATTCCGGCGACCGCGGACAACCACGACCGGGCGGTGGCGCGGATTTCGCACATGCCGCATTTGCTGGCGTACGCGCTGGCCGTGGTCGGCGACGACGGCGGGCCGTTGACGCTGTCGCTGGCGGCTGGCTCGTTCCGCGACGGCACTCGCGTCGCCGGCGCGGAGCCGGACATGGTGATGTCGTGGTGCGAGAACAACGTCGCCCCCGTCGCCGACGCACTGGACGAGGCCATCGCACTGCTCACCGCCGCCCGCGACGACCTCGAAGAGAAGGGCACCGCGGCGGCGCTGGCGGAGGCCGGATTCCACGCCCACGGCCGCTACCGGGCGCGGGCGAAGCCGCGGAAGCTGGACGGCGGCGTGAAAATGTCGCACCGCCCCGTCATTCGCGTCAGCCCCGGCGACGGCCAGTGGGTCCGCGAGCTGGAGCAGGCCGAGGGCCTGGGCGGGCGCATCGAGATCTTTTAGCGGGGACCATTAGCGGAGTCGCGCGCCCGCACACGCACGCCGGATCTGCCACGGGGGAGAACGGGTCGGGCGGGGGTGCGGGGCGTGCGGCGGGAAATCCGGGCCACCCTTTACCCTTGGTGTCGTAACTGCCCGGGAGCCGGCGGTGCGGGCCGGACGGCCGCCGCCGCGATCCGCGGGCGACTCCGACGAAAGGACCCCCATGATCCGCGCCGCCATCATCGGCTACGGAAACCTCGGCCGCAGCGTCGAGCGCGTCATCGCCGACCAGCCCGACATGGAGCTCGTCGGCGTGTTCTCGCGACGCGATTCCCTGGACACCGACGCGAAGGTGCTGCCGGCGGCGGACGTCGACAAGCACGCGGACGACGTCGACGTGCTGTTCATCTGCCTCGGCTCCGCCACCGACGTGCCGGAGCAGGCGCCGGAGCTGGCGAAGCTGTACACGACCGTCGACACGTACGACAACCACCGCGACATCCCGCGCCACCGCGGCGCGATGGACGCCGCCGCGCGCGAGGGCGACCAGGTCGCGGTCATTTCCACCGGCTGGGACCCGGGCTTCTTCTCCCTCAACCGCGTCCTCGGCGCGGCGGTGCTGCCGGGCGCGGACCAGATGACGTTCTGGGGCCCGGGCCTGTCGCAGGGCCACTCGGATGCGGTGCGCCGCGTGCCGGGCGTGAAGAAGGGCGTGCAGTACACCAAGCCCAACCCCGACGCGATCGCGGCGGTCAAGCGGGGCGAAGGCGGCGACCTGGACGCCAAGGAGTGCCACATCCGCCACTGCTACGTCGTCGCCGACGAAGCGGACCAGGACTCGATCCGCGAGGCCATCACGACCATGCCGGATTACTTCGTGGGCTACGAGACCATCGTCGATTTCATCTCCGACGAGGAGTTCGAGCGCGACCACCAGGGCATGCCGCACGGCGGCAACGTGGTGACGCAGGGCAAGGCGGGCACCTCGCGCCACGTCATCGAGTTCGGGCTGCAGCTGGAGCGCAACCCCGACTTCACCGCGGCCGTGCAGGTCGCCTACGGCCGCGCGGCGCACCGCCTGCGCGAGGCCGGCGAGCGCGGCGCCCGCACCGTGCTGGAGATCGCCCCCTACCTGCTGTCGGCCACGCCGCTCGACGAGCTGATCAAGAACGACGTGTAGGTCGCGTCAAGGGGAACGCCGGGCCGTCGCAAAGCAGCAGTTGCTTTGCGACGGCCCGGCGTCGTCCGTCCAGCGGCCTTCGATCAGGCCTCGGCGGTGAGGCACACGCCGCGGTCGTACGCGCCGCCCATGGAGATGTACTCGTCGTCGACGCCCCACGTGTAATAGAACGCGGCCTCGGGGTGGCCGGCGTCGCGGCACTCGGGGATCTCGCCGAAGATCACCGGCGTCGGGATGCCCGGCTCATCGATGACCGTGAGCACCTCCATCGAGCCCGGCGTGCCGCACTCGGCGCGGTAGCCGACGTCGCCCTCCAGGACCATGCACTCGCCGGCCTCGATCAGGTTGATGTTGCGCTCGACGTCCGAGCCGACCTCCGTCAGGCACAGGGCATCGATGTCCGCGCCCATGAAGCTCAGCGCCATCGTCGAACCCGCGACGTCGATGCATTTGGCGGGGTTCGCGTCGTCGCGGATGGCCAGGATCTCGTAGGCCGCCTCCGGGTCCGAGCAATCCAGCGGCTCCGGCATGACGTCGCTGGCGCGGGTGCCTTCCGACTCCTGCTCCTGCTCCGCGATGCAATCGCCCACCGCCAGAGTTTCCTTGCCCGGGAGCAGGAAAATCGCCGCGATGACGCCGAGCGCCACCACCGCGAGCAACGCCAGACCGCCGAAGAGCAGGCCCTTCTTCACCGACGGCTTCGCACCGCCCGCGGCGTGGGCGCCGGGCGGTCCGTAAGGGCCGGGCTGGCCGGGGGCACCGTAGGGTCCGGGCTGGCCCTGCTGCCCGGGGGCACCGTAGGGTCCGGGCTGGCCGTAGGGGCCCGGCTGGCCCTGGGTGCCATAAGGGCCGGGCTGACCATGGGGATTGGGCCCCATCGAGTTGAGGTCTTTCGGCTCGGGGGAATTCATGCCGTGCGGATCATTACCGTTCATGGGCAAAAGTTACCGCGCCCAACGGCTTCGCGATACCCGCGGGAGCCCATCTCGTTCGGCCACAGCGTCGGTGACCGGCACTAACTGCAGACGCTTCCGCGTTTTCATGCAACGAAATCGCAGAAGCGTCTGCAGTTAGTGCCGCTCACCCCGGATTTCGAAGCCAATGTCGGGTTTTGCGCGCGGAACAGACCCCCGGACACGAAAAACCCCGGCAGGCGATGCCTGCCGGGGAAACCGTGCGCCCGAAGGGATTCGAACCCCTAACCTTCTGATCCGTAGTCAGATGCTCTATCCGTTGAGCTACGGGCGCATTCGCTGTCCGGGCTTGGCCCGTGCAACGGGATGTAACGATACCCCGCGCCCCGGCACCGAACAAATCCCCAGTTCAGGAGTTAATTCCGGGGGCCTGAAAGGTCGCGCCGGGAGGGCTCGCGAAGCTGGTCGACGGCCGGACGGGCGATGCGGGGACGCTTCGGCTCATGCGGGGCGGCGGATGCTCGACGACGCCCACCGAGCACCCGGTTCGCCCGCCCCCTCGGCAGCGACGGCGGGTACAGCGCCCAATTGAGCACCGGGATCTTGCCCACCACGTACATGCCGAAACCGGCCATCACGCACAGCAGCAGGTTGAGCAGGATGCGGACGTCGGCCTCGGCAAAGGACCCGGCGCCGCGGGCGACGACGAAATCCCCCAGCGGCGCGCCGACCATCCAGATCGCGATGGGGTGCGAGACGTAGATCGGGAGCGTGTTGCGGCCGATCTCGCCGAGCACCCGTGAGACGACCGGCACCTTCGACAGGTGCACGGCCGCAACGATCGCGATGGGCACCGCCAGCACCACGCCGCTCATGCGGCCGATGACGTAGCCCAGGAACCCCGTGGTCGTGGCGTCGAGCACCCACCACGACAGGTACGCGCCCGCCGCCAGCGCCGCGACGGCGTACGCGGCGAACGGGGATCGCGACCGGTCGGGATCGGCGGCCTCGCCCAACCGAAGCCACAGCCGGCGAGCGTGCAGGCCGATCATGAATGCCGGCAGGTAGAGGACGATGTGGTTGATCTCGTTGAACGTCTCGAACTCGTCGAGCCGCAGCGCTCCGTACGCCAGCCCCGGCACGAACGACAACGCCACCACCAGCGCCGGCGGCACCTTCCGCAGCAACCATGCAATGAGGTTGAACACCATCAACGCGTACAGGAACCACAGCCCCGGGTCGCCGACGACGACGGAGCGGAGGAACTCGCGCATGGTCTGGTAGCCGGGGTCGACGATCTCGCGGAGCCCGGCGTTCAGCCCCTTGAACGCCAGGTACGGCACCAGCAGGAACCAGATGCGCCGGAAGAACAGGTCGGGCAGGCTGCGCGTGATCACGCGGTGGGCGAACAGCCCGGACACCATGAAGAACAGCGGCATCCGGATCGGGTCGAGCACCTGGTAGACGGCTTTCCACGTGGTCTGGTCACCGCCGGGCACGGCGATGATGGCGTGGAGCACGCAGACGCCGATGATGGAGATCGCCTTGGCGGCGTCGGCCCATTCGACGCGGTCCGGGCTGGTGGCGCGGGTCATGGTGGTGAGGGTCCCTTCTGACAGGGGGCGCGCAGGGGACGCGCCGTCTTACCGGGGGCGCCGCGCGGGCTGGCGCGGGCTGACGTTGGCTGGCTTTGACCGTCGTGACCGGCGGATGCTCGGCCGGCCGCCGTATCCCCCCCGTGGGCATCAAACGCTATCGCCCATTTAGACGAACATCAATTTAGTGTGGGGGCATGCCCCTCTCTTCGACCCCCGCTCATCAGGTGGTCATCGTCGGCGGCGGCCAGGCGGGACTCGCCACGGCCCGCTACCTGTTGCGCGCCGGCATCGACGTGCTGGTCCTGGACGATCAGGACGGTCCCGGTGGCGCGTGGCGGCACGTGTGGCCGTCGATGACGCTGTTTTCCACCGCCGAGTTCTCGAACCTGCCGGGCATTCCGATGCCTCCGTTCGACGGGTTCCCGCCGGCATCGCACGTCATCGAGTACCTGCGCGCGTACGAGGACCGCTACGACATCCCCGTCGAGCGCCCCGTGCACGTCACGCGGGTCGAGTTCCGGGGCGGGGCAGGCGATTCTTCGCTTGACGACGCCTCGTCCACCCCGGAATCCCACGCCAGCCGGTTCCTCGTCCGGTCGCAGGATCGGGCGTGGACCGCGGATCATGTCGTTGCCGCCACCGGCACGTGGTCCGCGCCGTTCGTGCCGCGGGTGCCGGGACGATTCGTCGGCAAGCAGTGGCATTCGGCGAATTACCCGGGTGTGGAACCGTTTCGGGGAACGAGAGTGGCGGTGGTCGGCGGGGCGAATTCGGCGGCGCAGATCGCGGCGGAGCTGACGGACGTCGCCGAGGTCACGTGGTTCACGCGCCGCGAGCCGCAGTGGATGCCCGATGACGTCGACGGCCGGGTGCTGTTCCGCCGCAATCGGGAGCGGATGCTGGCGATCTTGCGCGGCGAGGAGGATCCTGGGGCGGATTCGCAGTTGGGGGACATCGTGATGCTGCCCGAGGTGCTCGCCGCCCGCGATGAGGGACGGCTGCGGGCGACGCCGATGTTCGACTCGCTCGACGAGCTGAATGGCGACGGTGGTGGCGATGACGACGGCAGCGGTGGCGGCTTCGACCACCTGATCTGGTGCACGGGCTTCCGCCCGGCGCTGGGGCCGGTGCGGTCGCTGCTCGATGGCCGCGCGCCCGCCGTTCCGGGCCTGCACCTGGTGGGATACGGCGATTGGGCGGGGCCGGGGTCCGCGACCATCACCGGCCTGGGCCCTCATGCGAAGGCCACCGCCGCCGCGATCGCGGAGACCTACGGCAAGCGGGTCCGCTGAGCTTTTCCGTCAGGCGCCCCGGTCAGGCGCCCAGGCCCAGCGCCTGCGCGGTGAGCTCGACCGAGCGGAGACGATCGTCCAGCCGCGTGGCCTGGTGGACGACGATGAGCTCGTCGGCGGTGGAGAACCGCCCGAACTCGGCGATCTGCTCGCGGACGCGTTCCGGCTTGCCGACGGCGACGTGCCCGAACATGTTCTTCACCTTCATTCCCTGCGGGGTCTCCAGGAGCATGTCGGCCTCCTCATCGGTGAGTCGCTGGTCACCGCGCGCGAGCATCGACCGGACCAGGCCGCGCTGCACTGCGATGAGCTGGCGGGCGGCGTCATCTTCGTCATCCGCGGCGATGACGTTCATCGTGGCGAAGGCGTGCGGTTCCGACAGCACCTCGGACGGCTTGAAGTTCTCGCGGTAGACCTCCATCGCCTGCAGCATCGCATCGGGCGCGAAGTGGGAGGCGAAGGCGTAGGGAAGGCCGAGTGCCGCCGCGAGCTGCGCGCCGAACAGCGACGACCCGAGGATGTACAGCGGCACGTGCGTCCCCTTGCCGGGGATCGCGTTGATGCCGGGGATGAGGGTTTCGTCGCCGAGGTACCCCTGCAGCTCCTGGACGTCCTGCGGGAAAGAGTCGGCGGATCGCGGATCGCGGCGCAGTGCGCGCATGGTGCGCTGGTCCGTGCCCGGCGCGCGGCCCAGCCCCAGCTCGATGCGGCCGGGGTGGAGGTTCGCGAGGGTGCCGAACTGCTCGGCGATCGTCAGCGGGGAGTGGTTGGGCAGCATCACGCCACCCGAACCGAGCTTGATCTTTTCCGTCCGAGCGGCGATCGCCGCGATGAGCACGGCCGGCGCCGACGACGCGATGGTCGGCATGTTGTGGTGCTCCGCGTACCAAATCCGCTCGTACCCGGCCTTCTCGGCGGTCTGCGCCAACGCGATGGAACCCTGCAGGGCTTCGGCGTGGGTCTGCTTCCCGCCGATGGTGGCCAGGTCGAGGATGGTCTCGGTGCGGATCATGGTCGCTCCTTGCAGATCGGGGGCAAGCTTCCTTCTCCGCACAACGCGGCGGAACCGACATTTATTGCCGTGTCAGCAACATCGCCTCCCCCACCATCGAATTCTGCGGCGGCGCCAGAGCCGGCCGCGGGGTCCGGACCAGCGACCACGCCCACCATGCGGCGCCCGCGAACAGGACCACGCCATGCGCGACCCGGAGCTGCGGCGCGACGAAGAACTGCGGCAGGTACGTGACCAGTGCGAAGGAGAGAAGCGTGGCCGAACGATCTCGGCGGGCGAGCAGGACTGCGCCGACGGCGATGAGCAACAAGCCCGCGGCGAACATGGTCAACTGCACGGTGCCCTCGCGAATGGCGTTGGCCGCGGCGATCGCCTGACCCTGCGGCGCGCTGCCGGCAATGACGTGCAGCCCGAATGTCTCCGCACCGAAGAACGGCAGCATCAGCGCGACACCCGAGGCCACCCACCATGGAATCCCGCCCGCATTCGCACCGTGGCGCCGCCGCCACGCCACCACCGCCGCGGCCAGGAACACGAACCCGCCCATGCCCGCCACATGCGCGGCAACCCACATCGGCGACGCGAACGCGTCCACCATGTCCGCCGGGCCACCGGCCTTGTCGCCCCACGGGCGGATCAGGGGAAACGCCGCCAGCAGCGCGCCTCCCGCCACCGCGAATGCCTCGGGCGCACGCTTCCGGACCGCACCCATCTCGATTCCGTTCAGATGTGCCATCGCCTTCTCCATCATTCGCCGACCCGAGGGCCGAATCCTGGAGCGATGCGGCGACCGTTCTCGGAAACGCGAGCACCGCTCTTTCTTTCACCGCCCAATGTAGAGCACTGCTCTCACTTTCACAAGAGCAGTGCTCGCTTTTTGCGGGAATTTCATGCAAGACTGGCACCATGACGGGAAAACGCGAGCTCAACCGGCTCAAGCTGGAGAAGGACATCCGCACGATCGGCCGGAAGCATCTGGCCGAGGTCGGCCCCGTCGCACTGTCCATGCGCGCGATCACGCGAGAACTGGGCATGGCGTCATCGGCGGTCTACCGCTATTACCCCAGCAAGGAAGCCCTGCTCACGGCACTGATCGAGGAGAGCTACGCCGACTTGGCCGCCCGCCTCGAGGCCGTCGACGTCCCTTCCCCCGCCGAAACGTGGCTACGCCGGGCCAATGAACTCCGGGAGTGGGCACGGGAATCCCCGCATGATTTCCAGCTGATCTACGGCACCCCGATCCCCGATTACGCAGCGCCCCCGGAGACGATCCCCCTGGCCGAGCGCGTGGCCCGCTGCTTCCTCGACCTCGCCCCCGCCACCCCGGCGTCCCCCGTCGAGGCCGCGTTGGCGGCGCAGCTCGCCCCCGTCGGCGGCGACCGCGCTGCCCCCGTGTTCGCGGCGTTGTCGCAGATGATCGGCGCGCTGACCCTCGAGCTCGGCGGGCATTTCGTCGGCACGGCGGACCCGGCGGATCACCTGTGGACGCACGTCGTGCACACCCAGATCCGGAACCTCGGACTGGATTCCGCCGGTTCCCCGCACCCCGGCACCCGCCCCCGACAAAAGCAATAACCCCGGCACGCTTTCACGTACCGGGGAAATGTGGTGCGCCCGAAGGGATTCGAACCCCTAACCTTCTGATCCGTAGTCAGATGCTCTATCCGTTGAGCTACGGGCGCTTGTGGCGGAGGCGAGAGGATTCGAACCTCCGGCCCGTCGTAAGACAGGCAAC
>NZ_DURI01000377.1 GCF_012837295.1 Corynebacterium sp.
CGGCGGGCGTGCCCATGTCCCGCCAGTAGGCGTAGTCGACGTGCCCGAACACGCGCCGCCCGTTTTCCAGCAGGGCCGGGAAGATCTCGCGCTCGACGCTGATGGAGCGCCCCGCGGGGATCTCGCCGATGAGCTCGCGGCGGAAGACGTAGCAGCCGGCGTTGATCTGGTCGGTCGGCGGATCCTGGGTCTTCTCCAGGAACTCCAGCACCCGGCCGTCGTCGTCGGTGGGCACGCAGCCGAACGCGCGCGGGTCGGGCACGCGCACCAGGTGCATGGTCACGTCGGCGTTCTTCTCCGCGTGGGTCGCCAGGATCGCCCGCAGGTCGGTGCCGCCGAGGACGTCGCCGTTGAACACCATCGCGGTGTCGTGGCGCAGGTGGTCGTACACGTTGCGGATGCCGCCGCCGGTGCCCAGCGGCTCGTCCTCCACCACGTATTCGATCTCCAGGCCCAGGTCGGCGCCATCGCCGAAGTGCTCCTCGAACACTTCCGCCTTGTACGACGTCCCCAGCACCACGTGCGTCATCCCGGCGGCCTTGATGCGCCCGAGCAGGTGCTCCAGGAAGGGCACGCCGGCGGTGGGCAGCATGGGCTTCGGGGTGCCCACGGTCAGCGGCCGCAGCCGCGTCCCCTGCCCTCCGACGAGGATGACGGCGTCGGTGTTCGCCGCCAGGGCCGTGTCATGGGTGGTCATGGTTGAAGGGTTCCTCCTGGGTTTTCGCTTGACGACGGCTCGTCGCCAAGCAATCACTTGTGCCCGCGCTCAGGAGCGCGGAGTCCGACCTGCTTCTGCCTTCTGCCTACGCTTCTTCGCGGCCAAAATGATGGTGCCACGCAGCGAGAGGCCGATTTTCAGCGCCCACCGCACCGGCGCCAGCAGCGGGCCGGGCAGCCGGTCCGACATGAATCGGTACGCGGAATCGTGGTGCGCGCGGACGGTGATCTCCGGGTGCGACGAGGCGGAATGCCCCTGCGCGTGGCGGATCACCGCGTCCGGGCAGAAGACGTTGCGCCAACCCGCGCGGCCGAGGCGATCCCCGAGGTCGACGTCCTCCATGTACATGAAGTAGCGGTCGTCGAACCCGCCGATGGAGTCGAACGCGTCCCACTTCAGCAGCAGGCAGGAGCCGGACAGCCAGCCGGCGTCGCGCTCGCGGGACATGTCGGCGTCGTCGCGGTAGCGCCGCGAGAACGGGTTCGACGGCCAGACGTCCGCGAGCAGCGCGTGTCCGATGCCGCCGACCAGATCGGGCACGGCCCTGGCCGAGGGGTACGCGGTCCCGTCGGCTTCGCGGATGAGCGGGCCGATCGCGCCGGCCCGGGGATTGCGCGCGGCGCAGTCGAGCATCGCGTCGATGGCCCCGGCGTCGAAGATCACGTCCGGGTTGACCAGCAGAACGTAGTCGCCCCGGATGCGGCCCGAGTCGCGCATCGTCGCCAGTTCGGCGATGCCGATGTTCGCGGCTTTGCCGTAGCCGACGTTGCCGCCGGTGGGCAGGAAGATCGCGTCGTTGAGCCGGTTCGCGCGGCCCTCTTCCTCGGCGCGGGCGACTTCGGCTTCGGGGGAGCCGTCCTTGGAGCCGTTGTCGGCCATGATCAGCACGGTGCCCGCGGTGGTCGATCCCGGCAGCGAGTCGACGAGCGCCCGAAGGTGCTTCCCCGGCGAGTAGGTGACCGTGACGACGCCGAGCGGCAGGCCGGACCGGTCTCCCCGCCCGCCGTCCGCCCGGTTCGACGATTCGTTCACGCTTGTGCACCTTTCGTTGTGCGAGATTTCGCGCGTGCCCGACTCGCGTGGCCGCTGACCGCCACGAGCGCCCGGCCACGCGTCATCAGGCTCCTCTTTCTCCGCATAGACCCTAGGACACCATTCGGCTGGTTCGATTCCGCCACTCCGGTGGGCTGGTTCAGTCCGACTTCCCCGCCACGGTTGTGCCTTCCAAAGCTTGTCGAATGCCCTTCAACTGTTCACGGATGCCCCTGAGTTGTTCGACGATGAGAAAGAGGCCGATGAGCCCTCCCACGAGAGCGATGATCGAGAGCAATGGCTTCCTTTCATGATTTCGCCGACAATTTGTCGGCTTCTCCATTCAATGTGACAGAAACAGTCGCGGCTGGCCCCACACTGCAACTCAACCCCAATCGGGTCTGCGATCGGAAACGATGTTTCGAGGTCGCATCCTCCGCAGATCCCATTCCAACGGCCGATTCCGCCGCGGAAGACCGAGGTCATCGGTAGACGATCCAACTTCGAGCTCCGATTCAGGACGGGTTCTCTAAAACGGAATGGACGGGTCGGGCCCCAACGGCGCCGGCGGCTCCGGCACCATCGACCCGTCCACATCAAGGCTTGCCCTGCGGCACGTCGGCCCCTCGCTTCCCCAGCGCCAGACCCCTCCCGCCGGCACCGACTGACGCGACCACAATTCATCGTCGACCGTCGGCCACCCATCATCGGCGGCCTCCGCCAACCCTCGGGCTTCGGCTGCGGCATCCGGGTCTTCCGAATTCAGTGGCCCGGCGATGAATTCCGCCAGCTCCTCCTCGTACCGCCTCGTCTCCCCCGCATGCTTGCGCAGCGCCGCATCAATCTCCGCCTGCCTCAACGACTCCGCCGCCTCCGCCGCCGCCCGCAGCTTCTCTTCGTTGTCCCGGTGGATCGTCGACGCCACCCTGGTTGCCCGCTGATCGAAGGTCTGCCGCTTCACATGCGCGATCGGACC
>NZ_DURI01000378.1 GCF_012837295.1 Corynebacterium sp.
CGAAGTCGGTCAGGGCGGGGGAGTAGGCGTTGCCGCCGGCGCAGGCGCCGAAGATGACGGAGATCTGGGGGACGACGCCGGAGGCCTTGACGTTGTAGTGGAAGGTCTGGGCGATGTAGTCCAGGGACACGGCGCCGTCCTGGATGCGGGCGCCGGCGCCCTCGTACAGGCCGACGATCGGGCGGCCGGTCTTGATGGCCAGCTGCTGCAGCTTCACCATCTTCTCGCCGTAGACCTCGCCGAGGGCGCCGCCGAAGACGGTGCCGTCCTGCGAGAAGACGCAGACCTCGCGGCCGTCGACGGTGCCCCAGCCGGTGACGATGCCGTCGGTGGCGGGACGCTTGGAGTCCATGCCGAAGTCCTTGGTGCGGTGGCGCGCCAGGGCGTCGGTCTCGACGAAGGAGTCCTCGTCGAGGAGGTGGGCGATGCGGTCGCGGGCGGTCATGCGGCCCTTGTCGCGGACCTTCTGGTGCGCGGCGGGGCCGACGGGCATGGTGGCCTCGGCGCGGCGGCGGAGCAGGTCCTCGTTCTTCGCCGCGGTGGTCTGCGGCGGACGGTCGTCGCCGAACTCGGCGGCGGACGCGGCGGCGGTGTCCTGATCGGCGGGGAGCAAACGTGAGGAGAAGGTCATGTTTGAGGAAGATAGCGTTTGGAGCCGAAAAGGTGAAGTCAGTGCCGTGTGACAAATGTCACTTGCCAAAACCGTAACCCGCTGGGTGGCGAACGGTGTTTTCCATACGTACAGGTCACGGGGAAATAACGGTAATGTAACGGTGGTGTTCGGCCCGCAAAGTTTTTTCGCGTTCGGGAGGATCCGCACCCCCCGCTAGACTGCGATGCCATGAGCCACGACCCCCGTTCCCCGTTGGATGCCGCCGCCTTGCGCACCGCCCTGCCGCGGTGGCGCAGGGTGCTCGCGGTGGAGTCGACGGGTTCCACGAACATCGACGTCACGCGCATGGTCGCGGAGGGCGCCCCGGACCGTGTCGCGGTCGTCGCGTCGGAGCAGACGGCGGGCCGCGGCCGGTTGTCCCGGTCGTGGACCGCGCCCGCCGGCGCCTCCATCGCGGTGTCGGCCCTGTTCCGCCCGGAGGGAGTGCCCCCGGAGGACCTCGGCCTGTTGTCGCTCGTCGCCGGCTTGGCGGTGGTGGACATGGTCCGCGATGAGGCGGGGTTGCTTGGCGACGATGCCGGGGAAGGCCCCGAGGTCGGGCTGAAGTGGCCCAACGACGTGTTGCTCGGCGGCCGCAAGCTGTGCGGAATTCTCGTGGAGGCCGCGTCGATCGCGCCCCCGGCGCTGGTCGTGGGCATCGGCGTGAACGTGGATCTGCGGGAGGACGAGCTGCCGGTGCCGCATGCGACGTCGCTGGCCCTGGCCGGGGCGTCGAACCTGGACCGCACGAAGCTGGCCGCGGCGCTGCTCGATGCGCTGGATCGCCGCGAGCGCCAGTGGCGCGAAGATCGTGAGGCGATGATGGCCGACTACCGCGCGACGTGTCTGACGCTGGGCACCCGCGTGCGCGTGGAGCTGCCCGGCGGCGGAGAGTTGATCGGCGAGGCCGTGGACATCCTCGACGACGGCGAACTGGTCGTGCGGGACGAGTCGGGGCGGAACCGCACGGTCACCGCGGGCGACGTGCGCCATTTGCGCGCGGTCGACGGCGGCTACGCGGGGGAGGCGAAGAAGTAGGCATGGCCTTGCCCTCCTTTCCCTGGGATGAAATGGACGACGGCGAAGACGTCCTCCTGGACACCAATCCGGTGTTCGGCCGCTTGACGTGGCCGTTGCTGGAGCTCGCCGCGATCACGGGCGTGATCTGGCTGCTCGTGGGCTTCATCGACTCGCCGCGCATCGCGCCGGGGGACCTCGCCGGTCTCCGGGACGTCCTTCTCTTGATGTGGCCGATCCTGGTGGCGTGGCGCGTCGTCAAGCCGGGATTGGAATGGCTCGGGGAACGGTTCGTGCTGACGGACCGGCGGATCATCCTGCGCCGGGGGCTGCTGCGGCCGCGCGTGGTCACGGTCGATCTGCGCTCGGTGCGGGGCGTCGACCGCCGCGGCAACGTCCTGCAGCTGCGGGTGTCGCCGTTCGGGCCGCCGATGGCCATCCGCGACGTGCCGGCCACCCGCAAGGTGGCGAAGATGGTCAACCGGATGACCTGACCGGCGCCGATCGGAGCGGGGTTACCGCTTCCGGTAGAGCTGCTTGACCTGGTACTCCGGCTCGGAGGTGACCAGGATGCCCAGGTGGCGGAAGATCCCCTCGTCCACGGAACCGAGGATGGTCGTGGTGTGGGCGTCGCAGCCGCGGAGGTTGGCCAGCTCGTCGAGGGCGCGGCGGGCGTTGTCGTCGCCGTCCGCGGACACGGACAGCGCGATGAGCACCTCGTCGGTGTGCAGGCGGGGGTTGCGGCTGCCCAGGTGGCGGGTCTTCAGCGTCTGGATCGGCGCAATGGACGACGGCGCGAGCAGGTCGACGCGCGGGTCGATGCCGGCCAGGTGCTTCAGGGCGTTGAGCAGCATCGCCGCCGAGCAGCCCAGCAGCGGAGACGTCTTGCCGACGATGATCTCGCCGTCCGCGAGCTGGATCGACGACGCGGGGGCGCCGGTTTCCTCGGCCAGCTCCAGGGCGGGCTTGACCACGGGCCGCGACCGGCGGTTGAGGCCCAGCTTGCCCATGATGATGGCGATGCGGTCGGAGACGATCGGGTCGGCCTCGTCGCGGCGCTCGTCGACCAGCGCCTTGTAATAGCGGCGCACGACCTCCTGCTCGGCGGCGTGGCGGCACACGGCGTCGTCGGAGATGGCGAAGCCCGCCATGTTCACGCCCATGTCCGTCGGCGACTCGTACGGCGACCGCTCGGAGATCAGCTCCAGCAGGTGCTTGAGCAGCGGGAAGACCTCGACGTCACGGTTGTAGTTGACCGCCTGCTCCCCGTGGGCGGACAGGTGGAAGGGGTCGATCATGTTGACGTCGTCGAGGTCGGCCGTCGCGGCCTCGTACGCCATGTTCACGGGGTGATCGAGCGGCAGATTCCAGATGGGGAACGTCTCGAACTTCGCGTAACCGGAGGTCACGCCGCGGACGTGCTCGTGGTAGATCTGCGACAGGCAGGTGGCCAGCTTGCCGGAGCCGGGGCCGGGGGCGGTGACCACGACGACGTCGCGGGTGGTCTCGACGTACTCGTTGCGGCCGAAGCCGTCCTCCCCGACGATGCGCTCGGTGTCGGCGGGGTAGCCGGGGATGACGTAATGCAGGGACACCGTCATGCCCAGGCGCTCGAGTCGGGTGCGGAACGCCGCGGCGGCCGCGTTGCCCTCCTCATATTGGGCGAGCACCACGTGCTGGGTCAGGAAACCCCGCTCGCGGAAGACGTCGACCAGCCGCAGCAGGTCTTCCTCGTAGGGGATGCCCAGGTCGGCGCGGACCTTGTTGCGCTGCAGGTCCCGGGCGTTGATGCACACCAGGATCTCCATGTCGTCCTTGATGCGTTCGAGCATGGCGATCTTGTTGTCCGGGGTGAACCCGGGCAGGACGCGCGAAGCGTGCATGTCGTCGAAGAGCTTGCCGCCCATTTCGAGGTAAAGGCGGCCGCCGATGGATTCGCGGCGCCGGCGGATGTGCTCGGACTGAAGGTTGATGTACTGGTCGCGATCGAATCCCACGGCATGATCCTGCATGGACACCCATCGTAGCCGCCCCGGGAACCGGCGCAGGCCGTCGGTCGGCAGCCGCCTATGATGGACGCGTGACCGCACCGGAGAACAGCCAGATCAATTCCGACGACGCATCCGCCGACCGTCCCGTGCCCGCCAATCCGGCGCATGCGCCGGGCATGCCCGTCGTCACCGTCATCGGCGACGGCCAGCTGGCCCGCATGATGCAGACCGCCGCCATCGAGATCGGGCAGTCCGTCCGCCTCCTGGCCGGTTCGCGGGATTCGTCGGCCGCGCAGATCTGCCGCGACGTCGAGCTGGGGGATTACACGGACCTCGAGGATCTGCGCCGCGCGACCCGCGTGCGCGCCGACGGCACGATCCGCCCGGTCGACGCCGTGACCTTCGACCACGAGCACGTGCCCACCGAGCATCTCCGCGCGCTGCAGGCCGACGGCATTTCCGTCCAGCCGGGCCCGGATGCCCTGGTCAACGCGCAGGACAAGCTGGTCATGCGCAAGCGCCTCCGCGAGATCGGCGCCCCGGTGCCGCCGTTCATGGCCATCGAGTCGGTCGAGGACGCCATCGGCTTCTCCGAGGTCGTCGCCGGAAAGGTGTGCCTGAAGGCCCGCCGCGGCGGCTACGACGGCCACGGCGTGTGGTTCCCGGACGCCGAGGAGCTGCCGGCGCTCGTCGACAAGCTCCTGGCCGACGGGGTCCCGCTCATGGCCGAGAAGAAGGTCGACCTGGCCCGCGAACTGTCCGCGATGTGCGCCCGCACCCCCTCCGGCGAGGTCAAGGCCTGGCCGGTCGTGGAGTCGGTGCAGCGCGACGGCATCTGCGTGGAGGCCATCGCACCTGCTCCGGGGCTTGACGACGGCCTGGCGTCGCGCGCCCGCGACCTGTCCGTGCGGGTCGCCGAGGAACTTGGCGTGACGGGCGTGCTGGCGGTGGAGCTGTTCGAGACGCGGGATGCCGCGGGGCAGCCGGAGATCTTCGTCAATGAGCTGGCCATGCGCCCGCACAACACCGGGCATTGGACGCAGGACGGATCGGCGACCGGCCAGTTCGAGCAGCACATGCGCGCCGTGCTGGACTACCCGCTCGGCGACGCCGACCCGACCGCGGCGGTGACCGTCATGGCCAATACGCTCGGAGCCGACGAGGATCCGGACATGCCGATGAAGGACCGCTTCGCCGCCGTGTGGCGCCGCTTCCCGCACTCGAAGATCCACTGGTACGGCAAGGGCTACCGCGCCGGGCGCAAGCTGGGCCACGTCAACGTGCCGGGCCAGGACGGTTCGCCGGAGGGCGTGGCGGCGACGCGGCGCGAGGCGGACCTGGCGGCGGGCTACATCGTCAACGCGGTGTGGGCAGACGGGTACGTGGAGAAGTAGGCCGGGCCGTAAACGGGCCGAAACCTGCGGGAACATACGGGACTTGACCGAGTGATGGAGGACGGAAACATGACCGCGAAGTTGAATGGCGTCGACGGGCCGCTGGTCGGCCTGATCATGGGCAGCGATTCGGACTGGCCGACGATGCAGCCGGCGGCCGAGGCGCTGGCCGAGTTCGGCGTGCCCTTCGAGGTGGGCGTGGTCTCCGCGCACCGCACCCCGGAGCGGATGCTGGACTACGCGAAGTCGGCGGCCGGGCGCGGCCTGAAGGTGATCATCGCCGGCGCCGGCGGTGCGGCGCATCTGCCGGGCATGGTCGCCTCGGCGACGCCGCTGCCGGTCATCGGCGTGCCGCGCGCGCTGGAGAACCTCGAGGGCATGGATTCCCTGCTGTCCATCGTGCAGATGCCCGGCGGCGTGCCCGTGGCCACCGTCGGCGTCGGCGGCGCGAAGAACGCGGGCCTGCTGGCCGTGCGCATCCTGTCCGCCGGCCACCCCGAGTTGGTGACGGCCATGGAGCAGTACCAGGCCGACATGCGCGACGCCGTCCTGGAGAAGGACAAGAACCTGCGCGACAGCCTGATGGGGGAGTAGCCGACCTAGGCCAGGTCCCGCCACTTCCGCCAGATGATCACGTCGACGACGACGAAGAGCAGCAGCACGAAGCTCAACGTCACCGACGGGTCGCCGATGGCGATGCGGTAGGCCGCCCACGCCCCGATGACGAGGGTCCAGAAGAACATGAACCCCGCCACCGCCTCCACCCGCATTCTGCGGGCCTTGGCGTCGTGGCGGGGTTGATGCGTTCCGGTCATGTGAAGCGAGTCTAGGCGGTGGTCACGCCTTCACGCCGCCGGCGGTGAGGCCGGAGACGATCCACTTCTGGAAGATGAGCACCATGATCACCAGCGGAATGGTGACCAGGGCACCGGCCGCCATCGTCGCGGCGTACGGGTACTCGAACGCCGACGGGCCGGTGAAGCGCGCGATGGCCACGGTGACCGGCTCGGTGGAGGTGTTCGACAGCTGTCGCGCGAGCATGAACTCGTTCCACGTGGCCACGAACGCCAGGATCGCGGTGGTGAACAGCGCCGGGGTGGCCAGCGGGAGGATCACCATGCGGAACGCCTGGCCGCGGGTCGCGCCATCGACGCGGGCCGCCTCCTCGAGCTCCCAGGGCAGGTCGCGGAAGAAGCTGGTCAGGGTGTACACCGTCAGCGGCAGGACGAAGGAGATGTTCGGGATGATCAGCGCCTGGTAGGTGCCGATCCACTTCAGCTCGCCGAAGAGCTGGAACAGCGGGGTCACCAGCGCGATGCCGGGGAACATCGACGCCGCCAGGATGATGCCGGTGACGAAGCCCTTGCCGGGGAAATCCATCCGCGCCAGGGCGTAGGCGGTGAACACGCCGACGGCCAGGGCGATCAGCGTCGTCGCCCCGCCGATGATCAGCGAGTTGAAAATCGCCCCGAGGAAGTCGTTGCCCTTGTCGGTGGCCAGGGCGTCCTCGAAGTTCTGCATCGTCACGTGCGTGAACCACGGCGTCGTGTCGAACGTGTGCGCTTTGTCGCGCAGCGCGGTGACCAGCATCCAGTAGAACGGCGCCAGCCCCCACACGAGGATGAGGATCACGGCCAGGTAGTTGCCGGCCCAGGAACGGATCCGCTTTCCGGTGGTCATCGGTCCATCTCCTTCCGGGCGGTGGCGGCGGTCATCGCGGGCGGGCCCGCGGGGACGTCGGCGGCGCGCGATGCGCCGGCGTCGTCGGGGGACCCGGGCTCGGCTTTGCGACGCCCGCCGGCCCACCATCGGCCGCGCCGGTTGCCCGAGCCGTCCTTCATTCCCCGCGACCCGGAGACGTCGGCGCCGAGGAAGCGGATCATCACGAACGCGACGCCGAAGATGAGCAGGAACACCAGCGTCGACAGCGCCGACGAGGAGTTGAAGTTGCCCTGGCGCATGTCCTCGACGACCAGCTGCGAGATGGTCGCGGTCGGGGAGTTCGACGACGAGGAGATCATGATCACGGGCAGGTCGTACATGCGCAGCGCGTCGAGGGTGCGGAACAGCACCGCGACCATCAGCGCGGGCTTGACCAGCGGAAGCGTGATGTGCAGGAACCGCTGCCACGGGGTGGCGCCGTCGACGCGGGCGGCTTCGTGGACGTCCTTGGGGATCATCTGCAGGCCGGCGAGGATGAGCAGCGCCATGAACGGCGCCGTCTTCCACACGTCGGCGACGATCACCGCGGACCGCGCCGCCCAGGGGTCGGTGGTCCACCGGATCGCCTCGTCGGTGAAGGGCGACAGCAGCTTGTTGGCGATGCCGAAGTCCGCGAAGATGAACTGCCACAGCTTCGCCGTCACGGCCGTCGGGATGGCCCAGGGGATGAGCACCGCCGCGCGCAGCATGCCGCGCCCGGCGAAGTCCCGCGCCATGATCAGCGCCATGCCCAGGCCCAGCAGGGTCTCCAGGGACACCGTGACCACGGCGAAGAACAGCGTGATGCCCACCGCGGGCCAGAAGTCCGTGGACAACGTGCCGGGCGCGCAGGTTCCCACGGTGCCGTCGGAAAGCATGCAGCGCTGCGTGAGCCAGTACAGGTAGTGCTGGAATCCGGCGAAGCCGCCCTCGACGAACATGCCCGTGTCGGGGTCGATGTGCCGGTCCGCCTGGAAGGACAGCCAGATGGCGCGGAGGATCGGGTAGCCGATCACCACCGCCAGCACCGCCAGCGCCGGGCCGACGAGCCACAGGGCCTTCAGCTTCGATTTCGGGCCCGTGCGGGCCTTTCCGCGGCCGGGGGCGGTGCTCCCGGTGCTGTCCGGCGGCACCGGCTTGCGGTGCTTGCCGACGGTCGACGTGGACACGTTCGACTCTCCTCGAATTCTCGTGCGGCCCCGTGGCGGGGGCGGGGCTCCCGGCGGATGGTGCGTCGCCGGGAGCCCCGGGATGTGCGGGTCGGGTTACCCGCGGGTGGCGCCGGACGCTACTTGGAGGCCTGCTCCAGCGCGGCCTTCATGTCGGTGATCGCCTGGTCGACGTCTCTCGTGCCGTTGATGGCGGCGTAGGCGTTGTCCTGGACGGCCTTGGACATGGCGGCGTAGTACGGGGAGACCGGGCGCGGCTTGGCGTTCTCCAGCGACTCCTTCAGGGCCGGCAGGTAGGGGAACTTCTCCACCAGCGCCTCATCGTCGTAAATGGAGGCGAGCACCGGCGGGAAAGACTCCTCGGCGAAGCCCATCTGGCTCTCCTCGGAAATGACGAACTCCGCGAAGTCGCGGGCCGTGGCCTTGTTCTCCGAGTGGGCGTTGATGCCGTTGTTGTAGCCGCCCAGCGTGGAGACGCCCACGCCGTCCGGGCCGACCAGCGGGGTGACCTCGAACTTGCCGGCGACCGGGGTCTCGTCGGCGGCGTCGAACATGTACGGCCAGTTCACGGCGTACGCGGACTGCTCGTTGGTGAAGGCCTGCATGGTCTCCTCCTCCGTCGCGCCCGTGGACTCCTTCGTGATCGTGCCGTCGCCGTAGGCGTCGACCAGCGCCTGCAGGCCGGCCTTGGCCTCCGGGGTGTCGACGGTGACGTTGCCCTGATCGTCGATGAGGGAACCGCCCCAGGCGTGGATGGCGCCGAGGGTGTTCACGCTCAGGCCCTCGTACTGCGACAGCTGCAGCGTCAGGCAGCCCTTGTCCTCCGGCAGCGCCTCGCACGAGGTGCGCAGCCCGTCCCAGTTGGCCGGGGCCTCGGGGATGAGCTCCGTGTTGCGGTACAGCAACTGGCCGTTGGTGTTCTGCGGCACGGCGTAGACGGTGCCGTTGTAGGTGGCGGAGTCGACGGCGGGCTGCAGCAGACCGGAGGTGTCGACCTCCATGGCGTCCTGCAGCGGGACGAGGTAGCCGTTGGCCGCGAACTCGGCCGTCCACGTGACGTCGAGGGCCATGACGTCGAACTCGCCGGAGGAGGACTCCAGGGACTGGACGAGGGTTTCGCGCTGGGCGTCGGCTTCGCCCGCCAGCTCATGGACCGTGACCTCTTCCTCGGGGTTCTCGGCGTTCCAGCGCTCGGCGATCTTCTGCACCTTCTCGATGTCGTTCTTGCCCATCGCGAAGGTGATCGGGCCGCGGGCGTCCTGGCCCTCGTTGGCCGCGGCGTTGTCGGTGCCGCCGCCACCGTTGTCGTCGCTGGAGCAACCGGCCAGGACCAGGCCGGAGACGGCGAGCCCGGCGAGGAGAGACTTGCGGAATGAGACCATGATGGTCGTCCTTTCGTGTCCGTGAACGTCCCCGGCAATCGGGGGTTGTGGTCGAGCTTAAATGTTATGTGGGGCGAATCACAGGGTTGTTTAAGGTGGCCCGGTTGAGTAAGCGTCGCGGCCGTTTCGCGCGCGGGGCGCGGGCGTCGGCCCCGGGGTCAGTTCAGCCGCAGCCCGGACTCCGCGTCGAACAGGTGCAGCTTGGCGGGATCCGGGACGATGGTGACGCGCGCGCCGACCGGGGGAGCGGCGCCGTCGCCGACTCGGGCGATGAGCGGCTCGGCGGTGGCGGAAGAGGCGGCGGTGGAGTTGGCGCCGGAGGCGGATCCGGCGGCGCCGTCATTCGCGTGGGCGTAGACGTAGGAGTCCGCGCCGAGCTCCTCCACGAGCGCGACGGTCGCGGGGATGCCGAGTGCGCTCCCCGCCGCTCCTCCGCCCGCACCCGCGTCAGATCCTCCAAGCGCGCCGTCACCAGCACCGCCGCCCAGCGTCGTGTCCTCGGGGCGCACGCCGACGATGACGTCCCGGGCGCCGCCCCCGGCGGTCCCGAGGGCGGCGGCATCGACGGGGATGCGCTGGTCGCCGAGGACGATCGCGCCGTCGTCAAGCCGGGCACGCAGCAGATTCATCGACGGGGAACCGATGAACCCCGCGACGAACACGTTCGCCGGCCGGGCGTAGAGCTCCTTCGGCGGCGCGACCTGCTGCAGGATGCCCGCGTCGAGCACCGCCACGCGGTCGCCCATGGTCATCGCCTCGACCTGGTCGTGGGTGACGTACACCGTGGTCACGCCCAACTCTCGCTGGAGGGCGGCGA
Source organism: Corynebacterium sp. (assembly GCF_012837295.1). GTDB lineage: Bacteria > Actinomycetota > Actinomycetes > Mycobacteriales > Mycobacteriaceae > Corynebacterium. Next base: position 10,124 of record NZ_DURI01000378.1, read on the forward strand.
CCTGGGTGCGGGTCTGCACGCGCAGCTTCGCGTCGAGATTCGACAGCGGCTCGTCCATGAGGAACACCTGCGGCTCGCGGACGATCGCCCGGCCCATGGCCACGCGCTGGCGCTGGCCGCCCGACAGATCCTTCGGCTTGCGGTCCAGGTACGGGGTCAGGTCCAGCATCTCGGCGGCCTTCTCCACGCGCGCGTTGCGCTCGGACTTGCCCACCTTGGCCAGCTTCAGGGCAAATCCCATGTTCTCGCGCACCGACATGTGCGGGTACAGGGCGTAGTTCTGGAACACCATCGCGATGTCCCGGTCCTTCGGGTCGTCGTGGGTGACGTCGCGGCCGTCGATGAGGATCCGGCCATCCGTCACCTCCTCCAGCCCCGCCAGCATCCGCAGCGACGTTGATTTGCCGCAGCCCGACGGGCCGACGAGCACCAGAAACTCCCCGTCCGCGATGTCCAGGTCGAGGTCCTTCACCGTGGGCGCATCCGCGCCGGGATACGTGAGCTGCACTCGCTCGAAAGTGACGGTCGCCATGAAATCAAGCTAGCAGAGGCGCCGGTCACCATCGGCCAGTGTTCGAACGGCGGCCCGGCCGGTGAATCTCATACCCGGGGACGATGGCGCGATCCGGCCGCCGCGCTAGTTTTGGGGCACGCCAGGTCTCACTCTCGGCCGCGGCCCCGGCCAAGATTCCGGTGGCGCCGGCCCACGCCGTTTCGCGGGCGCCGACGCCGGGTCCGGCCCCGAGCTTCCGCGCCTCGGTCTGCTTTTCGACGCGCTCGTCGCGGCCGTCGCCATGCTTTTCGCCGCGAGCATGGATTCCGACTTCCTCTACGCGCCGATGGTGACCATGCCGGGCCAGGAGACCCCTCCGGCGTGGCTGCGCAGCGTGCTCGTGGGGTGGGTCATCGTCGCCGGGGCGGTGCTGGCGGTGCGCCGACGGTATCCGCAGGTGGCCAACGTCGCGCTGCCGGGGTTGCTGGTCGTGCACCTGATCATGCTGCCGACGGGCTACGCGTCCTTCATCGTCACCGCGTTCACGGTGCATCATCTGGGCCGTTTCGTCGGACGCCGCTGGTTCGTCCCGGTGTGGATCGCGTTGGCCGCGGGCACCTTCACTGCGCTGACGTTCCGGGCGGGGTACCTGTTCATCGAACCCGAGGTCGGCGTCGTGTTCACCCCGGTCGCGTTGGCGGTGCTCGGCTTCTTCTGGATGCTCGGCCTCAACGGCCGCCGCCGCGACCAGGAGCTGTTGGCGCTCCGCGACCGCGCGGAGCTCGCCGCCATCGCCGAGCGCACCCGCATCGCCCGCGAGATGCACGACATCGTCGCCCACTCGCTCACCGCCGTCATCGCGCAGGCCGACGGCGGCCGATTCATCGCGGCGAAGCACCCGGACAAGGCCGTCGAGGCGCTGGAGAACATCGCTTCCACCGCCCGCGATTCGCTGGGGCAGATGCGCCAGTTGCTGTCGGTGCTGCGGGATCCGGCGGATCCCGGGGAGGGGACATCGCGTGACGACGCCCCGGCGCCCGCACGGCTCGCCGCATCCGGCGGTACCGGCGGCCGCGACTCCGCGACGTCGGATCGCGCCGAGCCAACGTCCGCGGCCGCGGGTTCCGGGCCGAAGAATCCCGCCGCCGAGTACACGCCGATGCCGGGATTGGACGCGCTGCCGCAGCTCGTCGCCGAATCCACCCGCTCGGGTCTGCGCGTCACCTTCACCGAGGAGGGCACCCGGCCCACCGTCGGCGCGACGACTCAGCTGACCATTTACCGGATCGTCCAGGAATCGCTGACCAACGCCCTGAAGCACGCTGGCCGGGTCGCCGTGGACGTGCGGCTCGAATGGGACAAGCGCGGATGCACCATCGCGGTGCGCAATGATGCGGGGCCGGGCAGCGTGGAGGTCGAACCGTCGTCAAGCGAAAGCGGCCCGCGCATCGGCCGGGGAATCACGGGAAGGCGCGAGCGCGTGGCGCTGCACGGGGGCACGCTGGACGTCGACGACGGGCCCGGCGGCTTCACCGTCACCGCGCGCCTGCCCAAGGGGTGAGCGGCGCGGGCGCTGCGGCGAGCCGGGGGGAACGGAATGGACGGGGGACTGGTGCGGAATGAGCGAGGAAGCGAGATGGAAGAGATGACCGACGACGTGATCACCGTGGCGCTGGCCGACGACCAGGCCCTGGTGCGGGCCGGTTTCGCCATGGTCGTGGACTCGCAGGACGACATGGAGGTCGCCTGGCAGGCCGACGACGGGCTCGCGGCCGTCGACAAGGCCGCGGAGACGACGCCGGACGTGATCCTCATGGACATCCGCATGCCGGGCCTCGACGGGATCGAGGCGACGCGGCGGATCCTCGCCGCGGCCGGAACCGGTGTGGCAGAGGAGGGCGCAGGTGGGCCGGTCGCCGATGCTCCGGGGCCGCGCATCCTGGTCCTGACCACCTTCGACGTCGACGAATACGTCACGGACGCCATCGCCGCCGGTGCGTCCGGGTTCCTGCTCAAGGATGCGGCGCCCGAGGAATTGCTCGCCGCGATCCGCGACGTCGCCGCCGGCGATTCGGCGCTGTCGGCGCGGTCGGCGGCCCGGCTGATC
>NZ_DURI01000379.1 GCF_012837295.1 Corynebacterium sp.
CCGTGGCCGCTTCGAGGAGGACCGCGGTGGCCGCGGCGTCCGCGACCGCCGCAGCGAGCACGCCGCCCGCAAGGCCGAACGGGCCGAGTTCACCCGCGACGGCATGAGCAAGTTCCGCATCAGCGTCGGCCGCCGCCAGCACGTGCGCCCCGGCGCGATCGTCGGCGCCATCGCCAACGAGGGCGGCCTGACGTCGAAGGACTTCGGCCACATCGACATCCGCGGCGACCACACCCTGGTCGAGCTGCCGGCGAACATGCCGCAGCAGGTGTTCGAGAACCTGAAGGACACCCGCATTTCGGGCCAGTTGATCCACATCACGCCCGACGACGGCACCAACGTCGACGACGGCTCCCACGCCTACGACGACCGCGATGACCGTCGCGGCGGCGGGCGCGGCGGCGACCGTGGCGGCCGCGGTGGTTTCCGTGGCGGTCGCGGCGGCGATGACCGTGGCGGTCGCGGTGGTTACCGCGGTGGCCGTGGGCGCGACGATGAGCGCGGTGGCCGTGGTGGTTACCGTGGCGGTCGCGACGATGAGCGTGGTGGCCGTGGCGGTTACCGTGGCGGTCGCGACGACGAGCGCGGCGGTCGCGGTGGTTACCGTGGCGGTCGCGGCGGCGACGAGCGCGGTGGCCGCGGCGGCTACCGTGGCGGACGCGACTACTAGCCTCCGCCCGGTGCTTTAGCGGCGCCGTTGCACGGAGCAGGATCGCTTTACGACGGACCGGCCCGCACCCTGGAATGGGGTGCGGGCCGGTTTCGTCGTCAAGCGATCTACTCCACGATGATGCGCCCATCCTGCTGGCGATGGTCCACGGCGCGGAGCTCGCCGTCGGGGCCCTTCCACGTCACGGTGATCGTGTCCGGGTCCGCCTGCTCGACGGACTCGACCTGGCCGGTGGCGTCGCCGAAGCTCTCGTGGGCGGCGAAGCCCTCGGGTGCCACGGCGGCGTCGGAGAAGTTCGCGTGGCCCGAGCCGAAGAGAATCACGGCCTGCGGCGACGAACCCGTCGCGCCGGACACCGTGATCACCTGCGCCGAGAGTCCATCGGGACCGCCATCGACGAAGGGATAGAGCGGGTCGGCGACCCACTCGTAGTCGTCCGAGAGATGGCCCTCGAGGGTGGCCCACTTGATGGCCTCCGCCAGACGGGCGTCGTTCGCGAATCCAGAGGCGGTGGGCGTGGTCGCCGCCGGCGGTGCCTCGGTCGTCATGGTTTCGGTGACCCCGGTCGTGGTCGTCATGAGTGCGGAACATGTCTTCCTCTCTGCGGAGGTCCGGTCTCGTCCGTGGACATCCGCTCGCGCCCGGTGGGCGCGCGTCCCTCGTCGGGGATGGTTGTCCGGGGCTACTGCGAGCCTTCCTCGTACAGCGCGTGGTACCTGCCCTGATCCCACAGGTAACGCATCGTCGCCGTCTCGCCGGCGGTGTTCTTCCACCACACGGTGATCTCCTGCGGAGTCGTGCGCTCGATGCGCGACATGCCGCTGATGTTCGTGCCCCACGCGGGGCCCTCGGCGACGAAGCCGGTGGTGACGTAGCGGCCGTTGACCGGGTGGTAGAGCCGCAGCGCCGTCGCCCTGCGCAAGCCAATGCGAACGACGCCGCCGGCGCACCCCGGGTGATCACGGGGCGCCGGCGGCGTCGTCAAGCGCGAAGCTACTTCCGGAACGCCGCCCGCAAGTTGCGCTCCGCCGACTCCGACACGTGGCCGAAGCGGTGCAGCGACCACGACACGGCCTGCTCGCGCAGGTAATGGAGCATTTCGTGGCGACCGCTCTGCACGACCGGCGCGCGATCGAGCCACGAGCCGTTGTCGGCGGCGGCCTCCAACGCAGCCGTGGGCACCGCACCCAGGCACCGCACCCGCGAGGATGCGGCCGCGGAGACGCGGGCGGTGAAGTCGGCGTCATCCTCGACCACGACCCGCACCAGTCCATGCGCCGACAGGACCCTCAGCACCGCCGCGATCGGCGAATCCGCACGGCTCGGCGACGCGCCCGGATGCGAACCGTCCTCGGCGTCGCCGATGACGGACGGAGCGATGGAGACCACGGGGTCCTCCGCACGCCCGCCGGACTGCGACAAGCGCCCGGCCGCATGGCGAGCCGCCGCGGCCGCCAGCACCGTGCGCGCCAACGCCACCGGATGCGCACCCGGCCCGACGCGCACGACCGGCGTCGGGTACGCGCGGTAGCGGAACACGTTCGCCTCGCCGACCAGCCCGGACTCGTCCTTGGCCACGCCGAACTCCGTCGCGGTCCAGTGGGCGTCGGACCCGGCCGCACCCTGCAGATACGCGATGGCGGTGTCGATGTCCGTGCCCAGGTCCGCCGCCGTCGTCGCGGAGGCAGCCTTGCCGGTGGCGTCCGTGGCGGCGTCCGACTCGGGCGTGGCCGGGGGAGCGTCGTCCGAACCCGTGCCCGAGGAGTCGGTGGCGCCGATCGCGCTGGCGCGCAGGGCGTCGGCCAGATCGCGCAGCACCGCGTTAGTGGCCCGACCCGTGCTGGCCTGCGGCATGTTCGGCGCCGGTGCATCGTGAACCGTGCCCAGCTGCGCCACGTAGTTCGGGCCACCGGCCTTCGCGCCCGGCCCGACCGACGAACCCTTCCAGCCGCCGAACGGCTGGCGGCGGACGATCGCGCCCGTGATGTGCCGGTTGACGTAGGCGTTGCCCACCTCCACCTTCGACAGCCACGTGGCGACCTCGGCGGAATCCAGCGTATGGATGCCGCCGGTCAACCCGTAGTCGACGGCGTTCTGCCACTCGATGGCCGTCTCCAGATCGGGCGCGCGCATGATGCCCAGCACCGGGCCGAAGCACTCCGTGAGGTGGAACCACGAGCCGGGCTTGACGTTGTCGCGGATGCCCGGCGACCAGATCAAGCCGTCGTCGTCGAGCTGGCGCGGCGTGACCAGCCACTTCTCGCCGGGCTCCAGCGCCGTCAGGCCCCGGCGCAACTTGTCGCCGGGGGCCTCGACCAGCGGTCCCATGTCCGTGGACAGGTCGCGGCCGTGGCCGACGCGGAGGGTCTCGGCGGCGTCGAGGATCTGCCCCAGCAGCCGCTCGGACTTGCCCGCCGCACCGACGAGAATGACCAGCGACCCGGCCGAGCACTTCTGCCCGGCATGGCCGAACGCCGACGAGATGACGTCGCGCGCCGCCAGGTCCGGGTCTGATGCCGGGGTGACGATGATCGCGTTCTTGCCGCTGGTCTCCGCAAGCACCGTCCGCTCGGGCCGCCAGCCGCGGAACAGCGACGCCGTCTCGGAGGCGCCGGTGAGGATCACCGCGTCGACGTCGTCATGCGTCAGCAGCGCCCGGCCGGCCGAACCCTCGTCGGTGTTGGCCAGCTGGATCAAATCCGGGTCCGCGCCGGCGTCGGCAAGCCCCTGGCGCAGCGCGGCGACGGCGACCTCCGCCACCCGCACCACCTGGGGCGCGGGGGAAATGATCACCGCCGACCCCGCCGCCAGCGCCGCGACCATGCCGCCCACGGGGATGGCGACGGGGAAGTTCCACGGCGGCGACACCACGGTGACGCGGTTGGGCGTGAACGCGATGCCCGGCTCGTCGGCGATGGCCCGGGCCGACGCGGCGTAGTAGCGGATGAAGTCGATGGCCTCGCTGACCTCGGGATCGGACTCGGCGACGGTCTTGCCCGGCCCGTGGAC